>NZ_SMMD01000619.1 GCF_009711475.1 Fulvivirga aurantia | reverse complement strand
TTCAATATTTATTACCTGAGTATTTGTAACATACCTTAAGTGTCTTATTAATGAAACAGGACCATAAGATAATATTATATCACGCTCAGTCGAGTGCTGCCTAAGCCACTCTACTTTGGCCAAATTATAGTCATATTTAGGGTTTTTAAGCAACCACAGCCCTCCAAAACTATTGTTGATAAATAACATAAATAATGCTAAATAGGCCAACCACAGTTTCCTTTTACCGAGCGGTTTGATAATTATGACTGAGATAATGATAATTAGTGGAGCTTGAATCATCAGCCATGGCTCGTTTGAGCTGGGGTCCATAATCATTAGAAAGGCTGCATAAATCAGAAACCAAGCTATTACAGAAACCATTGTTTTCTTTTGGTAAGCGGTGAGATAAATCTTTCTCTTTATAGCATTGATAATAAGTAAGATCAGAATAGCTGACATAACCACTAGGCATATAATAAATATGGATCCGGCTCCATCAATTTGAAGTGCTAAGAATAATTCTTCTTCAATTACTTTATGGGGAAAATGATTTTTTATGAAACCAACTGCTGACTGAAAGCTAAATAACCATAATACAGATATAATATTAGAGGCAATGACAAATACCGACATATAAGCATCACCCACAGGCACGTTTGTGCCCCCAAACAAGTACTCTAAAAAACTGATGTCTTCTATTGCGAGTGAATAGACTATGGCAAATGAAAAAATTATTGAAAAAGCACCGGTAATATAAAATATGATCAATTGCTTTATCTTTTTTAAATAAAGATAAATTAATGGAAAGGCTATAAATAAAGGAATAAAGTTTGGCTTATAAAGTAATACCGTAAAGCTGCAGAGTAAGGACAACAATATTATATTCTTAATACTTTTATCCTTTTTTAATTTCACGAAAAGACCAAATGCCCAAATAATAAAAAAGAGCGATATTACATATACCTCAGCCACATAAGAATAACGCCAATATTCGTACGAGATTAAGAGAAACAAACATATGAATAGTGAAGTACGCTTTCCTAGATCAAGTTGAGCAACTAATGTGTCATAAAGTAAGACGATTGTTAAGCCTGAAAAAACCATCGTTAACCCACACATGAAATAATAGGCATCTATATTAAACGAAAGGAGTTGAACACCATCATAGAGGAGTTTAACCAGTGGCAAAAACAGAAAAAATCTGGGGTTAAATAGATCTAAATAATCCTCATCTCTTATGCCTTGAGCATACCAAAAACCATCATCTACCTCGGTTCTATTCGTAGGAAAAAAAATCAATAAAAAGATTTCCAGGCAAATAAATGCTAAAAAGTAATGGGTATATTTATTTGTGTAAGTAATTTCTCTGAACTTCACGGCTTCTTAAACTTACTGCAAGTTATAAATCAAAAAATTATAATAATTATTTAAATGTTTAAAAAGCATTATTTAAGCTCAAATTTTATTTATACGGTAGAAATAGCTATAGCATTGGGGTTTGTGTTGTTGCCCCTTTTTGTCACATTTCCCTATAAAATAAATCTTTATCTCGCTTGGGAGGGAGCCTACCGCATATCTATTGGGCAAATGCCTTTTAAAGATTTTGGAATGCCCTTAGGCTATGGTTTTTGGCTGATACCAGCTATGTTCTTTAAATTATTTGGACCATTGATGTCTAGCTTGATTAAAGCACAAGCATTTATTAATCTACTCTCTGTTTTATGTGTACATATCATATTTAAAACTTTTGATATCAAACCCGCACTTAGAACAATTGGTGTATTATTTTTCTGCCTCAGCTTTGTTTTTATACATTTTTGGCCCTGGTATAACCATACAGTGTTTTTTTACGAATTACTGGCCTTATCATTTTTGCTAAGTGCGTTGGTTAAAAAAGGAAAACACTACTATGTCAAAATTGTTGCTGCCTCATTGTTTATATTTCTTTCGATTTTTACGAAGCAAGACATCGGTGGATTAGCCTTTTTATTAGCACTATCACTCATCCTGGTAGACGCTATTTTTGACAAATCAGTTAAAGGGCTTTTGATCTTTGGTGTTTCATTTTTAGTGATATCTATTTGCTTTATTACTCCACTACTCAAGTATGATTTTGCGTATTGGTTTAATTTTGGTCAATTTCCACATGGAACAAGAATATCAGTACTAGATCTTCTTGATACCATCTTTGATGAGACGTCATTAGTGTTTAGAATATATCTATTTGCCATTTTGGTTTATATAGTTTATGAGTGGCAAAACGGTAATGGCCTTCTTAAGTGGAATAAAAAAGAGCTACTTTTTCTAACTTTTACATTAGGTATAGTTGTACAGCCTTTAATTGCTCAGCTCACCACTTACATTCCTGAAAATTCACATTTTTATTACCACGCTTTCGTGCTTGTATTTTTTCTCAACAAGGTAAAAACCATTGAGTACGCTAAGACCCAGATCTTTATTCCGGCATTGTTGCTAATTTTTATACTATGGCCTCAGGATTACTGGCGTTACATTAAAAGAGTTGCAGCAAGCAGCTTAAATATTACTCAGAAAGTTGATTATAATTATGTGGGAAAGAAAACCTGGAAACTTCCTGATCCTTCTGCACCGAGCAGTGATAGGTCAGATTGGGTAAAATCTCCTTTAAGGACACTGGATAATGTTAAATTACCTAAAGAAACTATCGAGGGAATGAAAAGGCTTGTGTCTAAATATTCTAACAAGCCAAATTTAAAAGTTTTGAATATGAGCGAGCTACCTCAGTTAGCTTATGAAATTGGATATGAACCTTTGAAGGGAAGTAAACAGCCTCTGTGGTTTCATAGAAATGTAGCTTTCTTCGAAAGAGAGGTTGAAAAAACTTGTGATGCTATAGCTAATGGAGAATACGATTTGGTTTTGTTTGAAGTAATACCCATGTTAAATCGGTTTTATCCTCCATCGGTAAGAGAGTGTCTTCAAGAAAACTACAATCTTGAAGACACATTTTTAGCACCTAGAATTCCAGATGACTCATTTATTGAAGTTTATAGCCCAAAAGATTAAAGAACATTCTCAAGCTTAACACCAATTAATTGTTCTAGCTCAATTTTAGAAATGTTGAATTGGCCTTGAGCATTGATTTGGCGAAGTTTCTGAGTGTTATAACGATCTTGAATAGCATTAAATTCTCCTAACTTTATCTCTCCATTTTCAAACTGTTGCTCCGATAGCGAAAGAGAGGCATAAAGATCTTCAACTAGCTCAGTCTGTACTAGCAATGCTTCTCTATTCATAAGATAGGTCTCATATCTTCGTAATACTTCCGCTCTTAGTGCTAATTTTTGCTGATCAATGTTGGCATAAGCAATTGCCACTTCCTGTTTTTTCTTCTTTGTTTCTAAAGGTACATCCACAAAAAAGCTTAATCTCACTTGGCCAGTGATATTATATTTAGGAAAAAACTGAGCTCTGTTACCTACATCAGCGCTTTCGTTTAATGTAAACTCGTTAAGGTTACCTTGAACTCTGAAGTCATCTAACCAAGACCATCTTGCTTGCTTTACCTCTATTTGAGCTATTTCTACTTCATTATTTAGTACCCTTGTTGTTGGATTATTTTTCCAGGCAAGTCTTACTAGCCTTTCTTCGAAGGAAGCCTCTTTTACACTCTCAGGTAAAATGATTGTATTATAATCAACGTTTTGTGCCCTTAGATTTGCTGAAAACAGCAATAACAAAAGAGCTGACATTTTAATAGTTAATACTTTTATGTATGCGACACGATTCATAACGGACTTTATTTAAATTTTACTAAATGTGAATTAAGGAAATATTTATCAATAATTATACTTCACTTAAGCTTTTTGGGCTCTAAGGAGGGCATTTTATACATCAATACAAAAATTCCATACAGAATCAGACTCTGAGGAAATTGTTCGATATTTTCTTTTGCGTATAACGCTACTGTAAGTGCAAAGAAGGAAGCAATAAAGGCCGCATAATAGGCCTTTATTTTAGGGTTATTACATTTATAGTAGTTATTTATACCCACACCGAGTATAATAGAATACATCGTTAGCAATAACAGCAATCCAACCCAGCCTGTTTCCAACAACGTTTTCATAAATCCACTATCTGGTGGAAACCCTGCTAGCCTGTGGCCAGGTGAAAACCTCTCTCCATAAACTCCGCTGGTAGTAAGGCCACCTCCTATAGGGTGTGAATAAATATAAGGTTGGATGCTCTGCCTATTTAAATCCCGAAGATTCATGGAAGCATCTTCACTTGGATTAAAAGCTGATCTAAAACGGACAATTGGCTTACTGTAGAAAGGACCAAAATAAACTACCAAAAATAAGATACAAGATGCCACCGCAAACATTAAAGTTTTAACCTTGGAAATATTAATTAAAACATAGATTATAACAGCAAGTGGTAACATTACATAGGCTGTGCGTGTGCCAGAAAAAAACATAGCCAGCAACATCATCGTACCTGAGAATGCAAAGAATGCTCTTCTCTTAAGACTAAACTTCCCCAAGGTGAGTATGAAAGAAATAATAGCACCGAATGCCATAAACAAACCAAAAATTGCAGGGTCTGATAAGAAAGACCACTTTCGCCATTTGCCTTGAATAAATAGCAAGTTTATACGCTCTTCTGTTGCTGTTGCCCATTTAAGATCATATCCAGGAAGACCTATGAACTCTTGGTAAATACCATAAAGAGCAACTATTAAACC
>NZ_SMMD01000252.1:1153-1326 GCF_009711475.1 Fulvivirga aurantia | reverse complement strand
CGACTACGCTCGGGATGACAATTTAGGATAGTCTGCGCACCTTTGTAAGACCAGTCATCCCGACCTTGTCGAGGGAACTTTGTATTGAGAAATTAGATAGGATTTGAAAGTGAGTGATTAATTGTTTGTCTACATAATCACTAAGGTGAGATTAGGCCAAATGACTTAAAAGA
>NZ_SMMD01000252.1:0-375 GCF_009711475.1 Fulvivirga aurantia | reverse complement strand
TTTGAATTATAGAAATCAGATAGAGTATAAAATGAGTAATTACTTTGTGTACATCACCACTAATCCAGGAAAAGAGGTTTTGTATATCGGTGTAACTAATGACCTGCATACAAGGCTACTCCAACATTTTGAAAATAGGGGTAACCCAGCTTCATTTGCCGGAAGATATTTTTGCTATAAGTTAATTTATTTTGAACGTCACTTTACTGCAGAAGCTGCAATCGAAAGAGAGAAACAATTAAAAAAATGGAATCGGAAAAAGAAAGAAGCCTTAGTAGCAAAAGATAATCCCCATTGGAAGTTTTTAAACCCAGAAGTAATGTTCGGGTAGGTCATATAGACTTAAAAGGTCCCTCGACTACGCTCGGGATGACA
>NZ_SMMD01000084.1 GCF_009711475.1 Fulvivirga aurantia | reverse complement strand
TTTCATTAAAATTAAGCGGCTGTGACTCCACATAATCAAACTGCCAGTCACGATCGGCAAAATTCAATAAAATTGATTCGTAATTAGAATTGTAGACAGGCCTGGCAGTTTGTACCTGCACAGTGGCCTCGTAATTGCCAATACTTGTTGGGTTTTGAAGGGTAATGATAAGGTTACACTTTATCCTTTCGTGGCTTTCAAACACATCATTGGTCCATTTTTGATTATTTAAGAAATTGGAAAATGCGATTTCCATATCTTCAAAAATCCTACGATCTGTAGTTTGTACCTGATCTGCATTTACTGTCACTCGGCAATTGAGCTCCTGAGCAATAGCAGGCAGAAAAGCGATGCTTAATAGTACCAATAAGCTGATACTACGCATAAAATGTTTTTGAAATGGTCTCAACAA
>NZ_SMMD01000396.1 GCF_009711475.1 Fulvivirga aurantia | reverse complement strand
TTCGTCTTTTAGGTAGTTAGGGAATATTTGATAGTGCTTTTTCTTTACTTTCTTAAAAATTTCCTCTCTAAGTGACTCTACATTTACTTTGTTGGTAGCAGACATAAATACTTTCGAACCGTCATCTCCAATACCTTTGAGTCGTAACTTCAACTCCTGCAAGAATTCTTCGCTACCACCATCATAGTTTTCTAATTGGTCAATTTTATTGAACACGTAGATTGTAGGTTTATCTACAGCATTTAGCTCCTTCAAAGTTTGCCTTACTACCGTCATCTGGTCTTCAAAACCGGGGTGAGAAACGTCTACTACATGTAGCAAAACATCAGACTCTTCAACCTCTGCCAAAGTTGATTTAAATGATTCGATGAGGTGTGTCGGTAATTTACGAATGAAACCTACCGTATCAGAAAGTAAAAAAGGGATGGTATTAAAAACCACTTTTCTTACTGTAGCATCTACGGTAGCAAAAAGCTTATCTTCAGCTTTTACATCACTTTTAGAAAGCATAGTCATTAGGGTAGATTTACCCACGTTGGTATAACCCACTAAGGCCACTCTTACCACATTACCACGAGACTTTCTTCTTACCCTGTCTTGTTTCTCTATTTTTTCTAGTTTCTTTCTAAGAACAACTATTTGATCCCTAATTACCCGTTTATCTGTCTCAATTTCTTTTTCACCGGCACCCCCACGAGTAGAAGTTCCACCTCTTTGTCTTTCAAGGTGTGTCCACATTCTGGTAAGTCGCGGCATCAAATATTGATAGCGAGCCAGCTCAACTTGAGTTTTGGCCTGAGCAGTTTGTGCCCTATGTAGAAATATATCTAGTATTAATAAACTGCGATCATATATTTTACATTTCAACTCTCGCTCAAGGTTTCGAAGTTGAGAAGGAGAAAGATCATCGTCAAAAATTACAACATCAATTTTGTTGTCATTAACATATGCCTTTATTTCATCCAGCTTACCCTTCCCGATAAATGTTCTCGGGTCTGGTTTTTCAAGTTTTTGAGTGAAAATTTTCTTGGTTTCAATATTGGCTGTAGTGCCTAAAAAAGCCAACTCATTTAAGTGTTCATCTATTATGGTATCATCGGCACCTTTTTCTGCCAAGGCAACCAAAACTCCACTTTCTTGTTTATTGATGTCAGTAACATCCAAATTCATATATATCTCGTTTATTTAATTAGAATTATTAGTAAAAGCCATATCAAAACCTGATATTGCTAAATGAATTACAGAGGTTACTTTTACTCTGAGTATCAAATTCACTAATACGTTTAAGATGAATTATGCAAAGTACGTAAATGCATAAGTCATTGTTGATCTTATTAAGAAAAATTAGTTGGCCTAAATGAAAGTAGGAATAGTATTAAATACCTCCTGGAACGTATATAACTTCCGCATGGGACTGATTAAAGCACTTCAGGCAAATAATCATGAAGTGATCGTAATAGCCCCGGAAGATGAGTATACGCCAAAATTGGTAGAGGCAGGATGCACCTTTTATAAGGTAAAAATGGATAGTCGGGGAGCCAACCCAATCAAAGATTTTGCACTTATTTTTGAGTTATATAGCATTTATAAAAAAGCTAAACCAGACATAGTCCTTCAATATACCATCAAACCTAACATTTATGGCACTTTCGCAGCTTCTCTGCTTAAGATACCTGCAGTAAATAACGTTTGTGGCTTAGGAACTGTTTTTCTACAGAAGAATTTAGTTTCTCGAATAGCGCTTATGCTGTATAAAGTGGCTTTTAAGTTTCCAAAAAAGGTATTCTTTCAGAATAAGTTTGATGAGCAATTATTTATCAATAACGAATTGGTAAATAAAAATATAACTGATGTACTACCTGGTTCGGGTATCGATTCAAATAAATTTTTGCCACAGGCTAGGTCTAAGAAAAATAAAAAGTTTACGTTTTTACTTATTTCAAGACTTATTCATGATAAGGGCATCATAGAATATATTGATGCTATCAAAAGACTTAAATCAGAAGGTGTAGACGCAGATTTCCAACTCCTTGGAGGCAAAGACGTAGAGCATAAAAGGGGTATTTCTGAGGAAACTATTAATAGCTGGCTCGAATCGAACATAGTAGAATACTTGGGTAAGACAGATGATGTGCGTACTTACCTCAACGATGCAGACTGTATAGTTTTACCATCTTACAGAGAAGGTACTCCACGTACATTACTTGAAGCCGCAAGTTCAGAAAAACCAATTGTGGCAACTGATGTACCAGGATGCAATAATGTGGTTGAGAATAATTATAATGGTCTACTATGTGAACTGAAAAGCGCTGACGATTTGGCTGACAAGATGAAGCAAATGATGAACTTA
>NZ_SMMD01000809.1 GCF_009711475.1 Fulvivirga aurantia | reverse complement strand
CGACAAGTGCTAATAACAGTAATATGGCAGCTACTTCAAATGGAAGGATATAATCAGACATGAGTCCAACACCTAGCGTGCGAATATTATCGAATTCTGGTATCGACTGCTTTATAATCGGCAAGTTGACCTGAAAAAGGCTTAATAAAAGTAAACTGAATATAGCTCCTCCGGCAATTAAGCCCCAAAATTGATTATGACTGGAGGCTATTAGTGCTTTGCCAGATAACCGATTGGTCAACATAACACCAAAAATCATGAGAACCACAATTCCGCCTACGTAAATCATTATTTGGGTGATGGCTAAAAATTCTGCACCGGCCAATACATAAATGGCTGCTACGCCCAAAAAGGCAACCACCAATGAACAAGCAGCATATAATACGTTTTTTGTAATGAGTACGAGCAATGCTCCTAATACTGCTAAGCCTCCAAATATGTAAAAAAGAACCTCAATCATCTTTTTTCTTCGGTTTAGGCGCCCTTGGCTTAAATTTAGGTTTGCCAGTGGTTGCAGTAGTTGTTTTTGGTTTCGCTACAGGTTTAGGCCTTGGGCTTTCACCAGATGATCCTTTTGACTCTTTGGCCTTAGCCTTCTCCTCTTCATAAGCTGCCAGTTCCTTCTGTTTGGCCAATATGTCTGCTGCACTCATATTTGCAAAGGAGTAGACATGATCATCGATTTCAAACTCACTAAAATCAAAGGTCTTGGTCATAGTCAGGCACTCTGTCGGGCAAACTGTCGTACATAAGCCACAAAAACAGCATTTACCCATGTCAATATCAAACTTTGCCGCATGTATTCTCTTTGGGGTACCATCAGAAGTTTTGCCAAAGGTTTCTGTGGCTTTTATTGATTCAATTTCGATGCAATCTACCGGACAAATCTTTGCGCACTTGTCACATACAATACAATCATCAATTTCATTATGTAACCTATACCTACCATTATCTGGTACCGGCATACTTTCGTGAGGGTATTGTATGGTAGAAATACCATTTTGCTTCTCAAAATAGTTTTCTTCTTTTACATCAATAGAAGCTTTGCTATGGCGGGCATCAAAAAAGTGCCTTAACGTTATGCTGAGTCCTTTAAGAAGGGTTTTTGTTGAGGATTTTATGTTTAGCCAATAATTTGTGCTCATGCCAAACAAAGATGCCAAGATTTTGATAAAGGCTAAATATTTTATTCAGTAGATTCTGCTTTTTTTACAGTAAACTTAAATGTGCTGCCTTTGCCTTCTTCACTTTCTACCCAGATTTTGCCTCCCATTCTATCAACAAATTCTTTACACAGCTTTAAGCCTATTCCTGTACCCTTTTCATTGGAGGTGCCCGGTGTAGTATAAATCAATGAGTTATCAAATACTTTCCCAACTTGCTCTTGAGACATACCTACACCATTGTCGCTTATGCAGATAATCCAATGTTGGCCACTGTCTTCTGCAAAAACTTCTACTGTGCCTTTCTCCTGAGTAAATTTTATAGAGTTTGAAACCAGGTTTCTTATCACCAGGTCGAGCATGTTGCGATCTGCCAGCGCCACCTCCTCTTGTACTTTGTTGAAAAAGTTGATATTCTTATCGTTTACTTCTCTAAAAAAGGTGAGGTTATCTTCTACTGTGAGTTTGAGTTTTATTTCTTCCTCCTTTATCTCAATCTCATTCATTTGCACCATTGCCCAGTCGAGCAGATTATCGAGCAGCTTTCTGGTGTTGTCAAGCCTGATTTTTAATGACCTGGTAAGCTGCACAAGCTCCTCCTGTGTGAGGTGGCCTTCATTAAGCATATCAAGAATACCTACAAGTGCATTGATGGGCGATCTTAGGTCATGAGAAACAATAGAAAAGAATTTATCCTTTAGCTCAAGTAAACTTTCGAGCTCTTTACTTTGTGCCTCTATCTCTTTTTGGTGTACGATCAACAGCTCGTTAATCTTTTTCCTTCTTGCTCCACTTCTATAGAGTGTGACTAACAGCACGGCTGTAAATGCCAATATTACCACTAATATGTTTCTTAGAAACTCTTCATTTTTGAGTTGTGCCTGCCGTTGCTCTTCACGCTGATTAAGAAGTGCAATTTCAATATCTTTCTTTTGAGTCTCGTACTTAATTTGTAACTGAGAAAATTGCTCACTTTTCTTTTCGCTATAGAGCTCATCACCCAATGTTTTAAACTTTTTATATAGCTCCAGCGATCTTTGAAATTCTCCTTTAAGCTCATATAGTTTGGAAAGCTCCTGATATACCTGTACCTGAAGCCCTTTGTTGTTTTCGTCATTGGCTATGGAAAGTGCGGTATTGAGAAAGCGTGCAGCCTCATCTAAGTCCCCGCTGGCCATAAGTGTGCGGCCTTTACCCAGGTTGATTTCTGCTATTCCACTTTCGTTTCCAAGATTTTCATAATACTCAATGGCCTGATCGTGATAGTCTATAGCCGCGGCATAGTCTCGCTTCGCTCTGTATGCCTGAGCAATTTTCTCCAATATTTCCGGGGCCAAAATGTAGACGTCTAAAACTTCTTCATACTCCTTACATTTTTCGAGCGCTTCGTTTAGAGTCTCTAATGCAAGGTCATATTTACCTTCTGCTAAATAAATGTCACCCAGGTCGTTGAGGGCATAGGGTATGCCTTCTTTATCACCTATTTTCTCACTTAGCTCTTTGGCTTCAACAATAAATACTTTGGCCTTTTTAAGCTGACCCATAGCCTTGAGAACTCTACCCACATTATAAGTTGCTATAGCGGCCCCTAGCGAGTCGCCTATTTCTGTGGTTCGGTTCAGAGACTTATAATAGTAATCATAGGCCTCATTAAAAAGGTCAAGTTCGTAATAGCCCTCTCCCAGGTTATTCCAAACACGGGCTATACCTTCTTCATCTCCTACGCTTTCGTAAAGTCTTAATGCATCAAAATCAAATTGTAAGGCCTGGTAATGTTCCCCTCTATAACCTGCCAAAACACCAAGGTACCTGTAAATACTTGCAAGGATCGTTGTGTCATTTTCCTGCTCTGCCAGCTCTTTTATGTGCAATGCCATTTGATAAGCAGAATCAGGATCTGAAATCTCATATTCTGAAATAAGATAATAGGCAATTCTCAGTTTAATAGAGTCGTTGCTGGTAGTATTATACACCTGACGCAAACTATCGGGGGAAATTAAATCATTCTGTGCCTGTGTAAGAGTTGGCAAAACAGACAGCAAAACGGCTAAAAATATCGTGTTACAATTTTTCAAACTCGATCAATATACATTAAATCATTAACAATCTCCATAAACCGCAAAATAATAACATCAAGATGGCAGCCGGTGTAAGGTATTTCCAACCGAGCGACATCAATTGATCAATTCGCAGCCTTGGGTAAGTCCATCTGGCCCACATTTGGATGAATACCATAACCATGGCTTTGGAAACCAACCAGAATGCACCAGATATATAGCCGTAGAGCGTACCGGGTTCTCCACTTGTCCATGTGGCTAGTTCAAGGGCGCCTAAATTAGGTAGAGGTGTATTCCAGCTTCCAAAAAACAAAACCACACCCAACAGACTGACTAGTAGCATCATACCATACTCAGAAAGCATAATTACCGACCATCGGAAGCCTGAATATTCTGATTGAAAACCTGCCACCAATTCAGATTCTGCTTCTGGCAAATCAAAAGGTGCACGATTACACTCAGCCAGGGAAGCGATAAAAAATATTACCCAGGCGATAAATAAAAGAGGCATACGAAGCACATTCCATGTTAGAAAACCTCCTACATTGGTTATTTCTATACCTAATGCTTTAATTCCTAAGAGATAATTTTCACTTCCGAAATAAGCCTCATCGTACCAAATACCTTGCTGATAAGAAATCTCCTGCAAATCAAGCGTTTGAGAAATTACAATTACGCACAACACGGAGAGTGTAAGCGGCACTTCGTAAGACACAATCTGGGCAGCGGAGCGCATAGCTCCTAAAAGGGCATATTTATTATTCGAGCTCCATCCGGCTAAAATAACTCCGATTACATCTAAAGAAACTATGGCTAGCAAGTAAAATACTCCGGAATTTACAGCTGCTCCTCCCCAGCCTGGTGCGATGGGCATCACAGCAAAACCAGCAAACACAAAAACGAAAATTAGGATTGGCGCTGTAAGAAAAAGTTTTCTATCGGCAGCATTGGGCACGATGTCTTCTTTTTGCACCAACTTGAGTAAATCTGCAATAGTTTGAAGCAAACCATAATACCCAACTTCCATGGGTCCGTACCTATCTTGAATAAAGGCACTCACCTTTCTCTCGGCATACACAGCTACAACCGTAAAAACTATGAGTAGAGGTAGAAAGAATAAAACCGTAGACATCGAACGCTAAATTAGGCTTATAAATTAAATAAAAAGTAATTTATACACGAAAGGCGAAATATCTGTTTAGTCCCACAAGGGGTATGACTCTAAATGCACCTCATCTTTAAAAAATAATTTGGCTGATGCCTCAAATGATCTGGTAAAATCAGAGACTAAAAACTGATCTTTTACCTGTCCTGAATTATTGAGCAAAGCTTCATTTTCAAGGTATTGTTTTAAATAATGAGCTGTTACCAGCGAAGAATCAAGAATTTCGACAGGTTGGCTGTAGAACTCTTTTATTTGCTTCTTAATTAAAGGATAGTGTGTACAGCCGAGAATCAGCGCTTCGATACCGTTTAGGTCATCATCACTTAAATATTTATTGATAATTTCTGAACTGATCTTATTATTAAAAAAGCCTTCCTCAATCATCGGTACCAACAGGGGTGTTGCTAATGATTTCAATTCTATATCCTGCTTCAGCTGATTAATTTTTCTGCCATATACATCTGAGTTTACCGTACGTTTGGTACCAATCAATCCTATTTTGGTTTTGTTAAACCTTTCTTTTACCAAACTTACCATTGGGTCAATCACATTGATAACCTTAGCTCTTCGGCCTGTATACTCCTTCAGCAAATCATACGCTGCTGAGCTGGCAGAATTACAGGCAATGACAATGACCTTACAACCTTTTTGTAATAATATATCAGCAATTTTGACTGAGTAGGCTTGCACCGCAGCTTCTGATTTGTCACCATAAGGAAGATGTGCAGTGTCACCAAAGTAGACTAAAGACTCCTTAGGAAGCACTTCTTTTATGGTGTGTGCTACGGTAAGACCTCCAATTCCACTATCAAATACTCCAATAGGCTGAGCAGAAGCTTCTTTCATAATATGACTAATCAATTAATACCAATGCAAAAGGCCAAAATTATCTAATTTGGAGAGATTAAAAGGGTTAAGCCATATATTTTGTAGGTAGTCAAATTCACTAACTTTATAAGCTTAAAACAAAGCTGCAAGGGTGTATTACGAAAGATTTGACGACCAAATGGACAAATATTTTTGTATAATTGCAGCCAACAATAACACGAAAAAAACTTATAAGACATGGCTAATAATATTCTTAAAGGTAAAAAGGGAATCATTTTTGGAGCTTTAGACGAAAGCTCAATTGCTTGGAAAGCAGCAAAAGTAGCTCATGAAGAAGGTGCTGAGTTTACACTAACTAATGCACCAGTTGCTCTTCGAATGGGTACCATCAACCAGTTGGCAGAAGAATGTAATGCTGAAGTTATTCCAGCAGATGCTACATCAATCGAAGACCTCACCAACCTATTTGAAAAGTCGAAAGAAGTATTGGGCGGTAAAATAGACTTTGTATTACATGCCATTGGTATGAGCCCTAATGTGAGAAAAGGAAAGGATTACGGTGACTTAAACTACGATTGGTACCTAAAAACTTTAGATATTTCAGGTGTGTCTTTTCACAAGGTTTTACAGACTGCAGAAAAAACTGAAAGCATGAATGAGTGGGGCTCAATTTTAGGCCTTTCTTACATTGCTGCACAGCGTACCTTCCCTGACTATGGAGACATGGCCCAGGCAAAAGCCATGCTCGAGTCTATTGCAAGAAGCTATGGATACAGATTTGCCAAGTCAAATAAAGTAAGAGTAAACACCATCAGTCAATCGCCAACTATGACTACTGCAGGTAGTGGTGTACCAGGCTTTGATGTTTTCTTTGACTACGCCAACAAAATGTCTCCTTTAGGCAACGCGCCTGCTGAAGACTGTGCAAAATACATAGCCATGATGTTCTCAGACTACACGCGCATGGTTACTATGCAAAATTTAATGCATGATGGAGGTTTCTCTACTTCAGGTATAACTGAAGAAATTATAGCAGACCTATCTAAATAATTATTAATGTTAAAAAAAGCCGCTTCAACTTAAAAATTGGAGCGGCTCTTTTATTTCAATTATGGTAGTTTTTCCAAATGCTAAAATAAATCTCGGTCTGAATATCATCTCTAAACGGACCGATGGCTATCATAATATTTCCTCTTGTTTCTATCCGATCCCACTTACTGACATACTTGAAGTAAAAAAATCTGAGCAGTTTGAATTTAACTCAACTGGCATTGAAATACCCGGTGAAGGAAATTTGTGCATCAAGGCTTTTGAAATATTAAAGCAAAAGCATGGAATCGGCCCTGTAAATATACATTTACACAAAATCGTGCCTATCGGAGCAGGATTAGGTGGTGGCTCAGCGGACGCTTCTTTCACACTAAAGTGCCTTAACGAACTTTTCAACCTTCAGCTGACCAACAAAAAACTAGAAAATTATGCGTCTCAATTGGGCAGCGATTGTCCATTTTTCATTCAAAACAATGCTGTGATGGCTAGCGGAACGGGTACAGATTTTTCTGATATTGACTTTGATTTGTCAGGCAGGTACCTGGTCTTAATAAACCCTGGCATACATGTAAGTACTGCGTCTGCCTACAACAAGGTAAAACCTCAGCAGGCAGAGCACCAGATAGAAAATGTGTTGAGCCTACCTATTGATGAATGGAAAGATAAACTGCATAATGACTTTGAAGATTCGGTTTTTCCTCAATTTCCGGCTATAGGTGAAATTAAAGAGCAGCTCTTAACATCTGGCGCACAATACGCCAGCATGACCGGATCCGGATCTAGCGTTTATGCTATTTTTGATACAAAGCCTGAATTACCCGAAAGCTTAGTGAGTAATGTTGTTTGGCAAGGACAGCTCGATTAGCGCAGGTGATCAACCTGCATGGCTCTCCTCCTCTTGTACCTGTTGATTAGCGGGTATGTAAGCACGGCACTCAAGATAATAAGTGTACCTAAGTAGAAACCAGGTGCCATTTGCTCTTTCTCACCAAAAATAATTACGGCTAAAATTATCCCATACACGGGCTCGAGATTTACTGTAAGATTTATCACAAAAGCAGAAAGTTGCTTCATAAGATCTACAGATACTGAATAAGCATATACTGTACATATCACAGCGAGTACAAAAAGCCAACCCCAATCGACCATAGTAGGTGAAAGGTTTAACTCCCCACCGCTGAAATACATCATATACACAGGAAAGAATAAAGCTGTACCCAAACAAGCACCGATCATCTCATAGAAAGTGATCATATATGGGTTATGTTTTTTAATGAACTTCCCATTGATCACAGTAAATAGGGCCGACAAGAATGCTGACGCCACAGCCATAGATAGTCCTAAGGCATGATCAAATTCAAAACGGAAGATCACATAAAGGCCTATAATTACGACTACGCCAAGCAGAACTTCTACGGCATTAATCTTTCTTTTATTAAGTACCGGCTCAATAAAACTGGTCCATAAAGAACATGTGGCCATACCCGCCAGGCAAACACTAGCAGTTGAGACCCGGGCTGCTGCAAAAAACAGTATCCAGTGAGCCGCGATAAGCAGTCCCGTAGCGAGTATTTTGGTTATCTCATTTCTACCAAGTCGGAAATTTCTTTTTCGAAAGTATAGAAGAAAACCCAGTGCAATAAAGGCAAGCAAGGTTCTGTAAAAAACTATCTCAACAGACGGAATGGTAATCAGCAGCCCTAGTATTGCTGTGAAACCCCATATCCAGACAATAAAATGAAGTTTGAGATAGTCTTTAGTTTGCGCCATCAGCGAGGGACATATTTATACATCAAGAGAGAAATACCACCAAATAAGATATTAGGAAACCATACCGAGATGGCAGGTGGTAAACTTCCTGCCTCCGCTATAGTTTTGCTCAATATAAAAAACATGATAAATAGGAAAGATAGAAAGAAACCTAAGGCGATTTGAAAACCCGCTCCTCCTCTGGTTTTTTTAGATGACACTATCACACCCATAAATGTGAGAATAAGGACAGCAAACGGACTTGTATAGCGCGTGTACTTTTCCACCTCATATACCTCAACATTACTTGCACCTCTCATCCGTAATTTACTGATGTGCGAATTGAGTTCGTTTATCGTCATACCATCATATCTACGGTAATCATTTTCAAACTCACTCGGGTGAATTGCTAAAGTAGTGTCAACCTTTCGCCCTTCTTCAACAATTTCGTCCATTCCATCTAAGGTCAGGCGCTTCCAGTTGGTAAGTTCCCATTTTTCTTTATCGCTATCCCAGGAGATTCTTGATGCACTAAACTTTTCCATCAGTTGCGTGCCTTCCATTTTCTCAAGCGTAAAATTATAGCCTATGTTAGATTGGTTGTTATAGCTGCGCATGTACAAATAGGTATCCGGAGCCACCTGCATATGCACGTTTGTCTGGTCGAAATAGTATTTACTCTTGAGGTACTCCACCTCAAAGGCCAACCTCGATTTATTGGAGTTTGGAATAACCCAACCTGTAAGATAAAAACTGGAAAGTGCGATCATTGAAGCACCGATAAAATACGGTAGCAACATTCTTCTAAATGAAACCCCTGAGCTCAGAATGGCTACAATTTCTGTATGCCCTGCCATTTTTGCTGTAACAAATACAGTGGCTATAAATACCGTTAGTGGCGTGATGAAATTGGCTATCCAGGGGATGAAATCAAGGTAGTACCCAATAATCTGGGTGGTCTCGAGATCGGCCTTTACAAATTTTTCAGTTTTTTCGGTGATGTCAATCACTAGAATAACTGCGCATATGATTAGCACTGTAAAGATAAATGCTCCCAGAAATCTCTTTA
>NZ_SMMD01000319.1 GCF_009711475.1 Fulvivirga aurantia | reverse complement strand
TTCCATGAAATTTTTGTTGTAGTATCTAAAGATAATATTGTGAAGTGGTTTGTGAGAAGCACAGACTTTCCCAAATATCCCTTTCGTTTCAAAGTAGGAAGCAAACTGCCTCCGACTACTGTGGCAGGAGAGTATTTCACTAAAGAAGATGCCAAATATTCAGAAATTGAGGCGGTATATGTTGAGGATTGGTTTTATGCAAAAAATGGAGACCGTGAGTTAAACGAACAATGTCTGTATATGGATCAATACGGTTATGTTATCAGCCTGATTTGGTTTGATTGATCTACAAGTTTATAAATGTCTAATCAAACGAATAATGAATTTCGAAGATTTTGAACTTCTTGCTAAGAAACATTTAGAAAAGCTGTTAAGAAATGACTTAAGGGGCAAGGTCAAAATTGAGCACCGAAAAATGTTTGTTTCTGCTGCAGGTAACCGCTACGAAGTTGATCTATCCTATGATTTTGAAATCGGAAATGCTAGGTACCTCACCTTAGTGGAATGCAAACAATGGAATTCTAACGTCACTCGCGAAAAAATAGGCCACTTTAAGTCAGTATTAGATGAATTAAAGGCTAATAAAGGTATTGTAATTACAACCAAGGGTTTCCAAAAAGGTGCCATCGAATTTGCTAAAACCAATGGGATCGGATTAATCAAAATATCCAATGACGACCAGTTTAAGGTCATTTCTCATTTTGTAGGCGATATTGAAGTCTTAGAGTCACATTTGTTAAAAGTTGAAGTCTTCAGCCCCAAATCAAAGACTTATTGTAATGGGTTATTTTATACATCCGATATTTTCGATTTTGTAGAGAAAAGGTATGGAAATGAAATCGCAGCGTTTCTAAGATCTGAAAACGAATCTCCGAGTGTCTCGGTGGTGAGCAAACTCAGCGAATTGGGCTACAATTGGAATCTTGAATATGAAATCATAGAGAGTGCTGGATTGCATGTGAAAATGAGTAATGAAGTTCAGATGAGGATACTAAACATGAAAGTTATCATGGTAAATGTCGGTAGATATTAGGCCTAATTGGCTATAGTACTAAATGACTTTATAGTTGATCGTAACGAAAATGTGAAAAAGTACAGTGTCATTTTTGTGCACAGATCTTACGATTTTAATGGCAGAATTTTGATAGCCAAACTCCCGTGTGACATCTACACTGCTAACAAATTTGAAATCTTTCGGGAAGTCGGTATTGGGTAAAATACTGTTCAAGTACTTATTCCAGTTCTTTCTCGATTTAACAGTATCTTCTAAATCGTAAACCAAAATTACTAGAGTGTCTCTCTGGTGGTAATAATTGAAAATCTTTTTTAAATGGTCTTTGGCAGGTGCTGGCTTTCGATAAATAAATGCTTCACAAATACAGAATATTTCCTTGTTTGCATCATGTATCGGTAAATCTCTTTCGCCTGGCTGTTTTTTGGTTGTCTTATTTTTTGGGTCGGAAAAGCCACCCCTTGATTGTTCTCCGACATACCAACCCCAAGGATTTATACGAGAATCCAGCGATAACTCTACTAGGTCATTGTATTTGTCTTCACTTTTGATTTCGGAAATAGAAACTATCTTATCCAGCATTTTGCTAGCTGCTCTGGCAATTTCTTTGGTGATAAAACCTTGGATAGACCTATTACCATTAACATCATCTGGAAACAACTTTATTAGCTTTGATGGAGGGCTCTTGAAAATTCTCAGGTAATATGTACTTAGCAGTTGCAAGTCATC
>NZ_SMMD01000196.1 GCF_009711475.1 Fulvivirga aurantia | reverse complement strand
TTAGGTTTGGCTGGGGAGCAAGGATGGGTGATGGCTCAGGCTATAACCTTGGAGAGTTGGATGGCACTTTTGGCAGTATGTTGAGGTTAGCTCCAGCTGCTATTAATGTTTCACTGTTTAGACCTTATATATGGGAGGTAAAGAACCCTTTAATGTTACTCTCAGCTCTTGAGGGTTCATTTTTTTTCTTTTTTACGTGCTGGATTTTTATTAAATCTAGAATTAAGAATTTGGTAAGTTGTCTTTTTCAACAAGAAGTGGCCTTTTGTCTTGTCTTTTCAATTGTATTTGCATTTGCGGTGGGTATTTCAACATATAACTTTGGGACCTTGTCAAGGTATAAAATACCGATGATGCCTTTTTACCTAACAGGCTTAGTTTTACTGTATAATTATTCAAAGAGAGATAAAAAATTAATTGAATTAGAATCAACTGAGTAATTTTTTTTAACAAACTCTCTGCCTCTTTTTCCCATTGCGTTTCTCAGTGAATGGTCACTTAAAAGTTGCCGTAATTTATTTTTCCAGTCATCTTTTGATACACAAAAAAAACCGGTTACCCCTTCTTGGATTATATGCTTGTTAACTCCAATTGGGCTTACCAGTGCGGGCTTTTCCAGTGCAAGATACTGTAATGCCTTGAATCCACATTTCCCCTTACTCCACAGATCATCTGTTAGTGGCATAATACCAATATCAGTTTTTATTAAATCTGTAATTTCTGTTGACTTAGACCATTTTATAAACTGAAGTGAATCTAATTCGATATCTGGCTTCTTATTGGCAATGATAAGAAAGGTAAAGTCAATTTCTTTTTCCAATTCTCTAATAGCTGAGATTATGTTTTGGAGGTAGGGGAGTGTTGAGTGTGTGCCTGTCCAGCCAATTACTGGTTTTAAAGCATTAATATGACCATTTTTGGTGTTATTA
>NZ_SMMD01000577.1 GCF_009711475.1 Fulvivirga aurantia | reverse complement strand
TCCCAATGATGAACCTGCGACTATATTACTAAAGCATATTCAAGAAGAGAAAAAGAAGTATTTGGAAGAGCAGAAAAAACAAAAGAAAAAGGCACCTAAAAAAACGAAGAAGATGAGTAAGGAACTAAGCATCGAAGAAGTGCTCAAAGCATCGAATAAACCCATGCTAGCCAAAGAAGTCTGGCAGCAAAGCAAGCACAAAGAGAACATCGAGGACTTTTATGCAGAGCTTAAGAAAATTCAAGATCAAGTGAAAGAAGTTAAAAAAGGAACTGAGTCCATGTTGTCATTAGCTAAATGAGAATTGACAAGTTACATATCAAGTCCCGCTTTAAAAATCTTGAAGATTTCAAGATTGATATTGATGAGAATGCCTGGGAAACCGTTCTGCTCGGATTGAATGCTACGGGTAAGTCCAATTTTCTGGAAGCGCTCGTAATCATTTACCGTGATTTAGACCTGATCTACAACCATAAGCGAAAAGTCAAGAAACATGACTTTGACTTTTATATCAAATATGAATGCAGAGGCAATAACATTGAAATAGACCTGGATAACGGCAAGTATTCATTTAAGGTAAATGAAAAGGTCGAAACGACTGTCGTAACACAAAACATCGAGCATTATCTTCCCAAGCATGTGTTCATCTATTATTCTGGTATAAGTGATCGGCTTGCTGATTTGTATATACCGCATCAAAAGCTTTACTACGATGAAATCATAAAGGCCGGAGCTAAAATCAGCCAGTTTGATACCATTCGTAGGATTTTCCTTGCTCAGAACATCCATGCCAACTTTGCACTCATTGCTTTTTATATGTTTAAGGATCGTGAGGAAGAAACACTGAAGTTCTTAAAAGATGAATTGAAAATTGAAGACTTTGGTTCAGCCTTATTTATGTTGAAAGAACCAGAATGGGCAAAATCAAGGAAAAACAAGACAGCCGAACTTTGGGGAGCAAAAGGACTTGTTAGGGATTTCTTAGATGATATATTGAGATTTTCTTTTGCACCCATTCAGCATAAAGCCAGAGTAGAGGTCTCCTACAAAAAAGCAGAAACACAGGATCGCTTGTATCTATATCTGAAAGACAGAGAGACCTTTTCAGACTTAATCGAATTCAAGTACCAAAACAAAATTGCTCTTTTCAATGCCCTCGAGAGTATTCACATCTCAGATATGCTTCATGATGTGAAGATAAAAGTCAAGAAAGAAAACGTGGATGGCGAATTAGCCATGTCTGAGCTAAGTGAAGGCGAGAAACAATTACTGACTGTTTTAGGGCTATTGAAATTCACCAAAGATGAAGAATCGTTGATTTTACTGGATGAACCAGATACACATTTGAACCCCATGTGGAAGTGGAAGTTCTTGGATTATTTGGACAGAGTAGTCAAGCGAAAATCTAATACCCAAATAATCTTCTGCTCTCATGATCCTTTGGTTATTGGCAATTTGAAAAAGAACCAAGTTCAAATATTCAAAAAGGATGATCATGGGAAGACAGAGGCATTCAATCCTCATGTGAGCCCCCGGGAGATGAGCGTGTCAAAGATTCTGACGAGCGAGTTATTTGGCATTCCTTCTCTGATGAGCAAAAAGCTTGAAGATTTACTGAATCAAAAGCGTTTTCTTCAAGCAAAACTTGTACAGGGCGAGCTTGATGAAACAGATAAGCACCTATTTGAAAGACTGAAGAAGTATTTTGATCGGATTGGATTTAATGATGAAACAGCTGATAGTCGATACAATCAATTCTTGAAGCTTACGAGTGAGAACAAGGCATATACCAACCGAAAGTACACAAAAGAGGAAGCTGAGGAACTGGATAAGATAGCCAAGGAAGTATTGGATGAAATTCTTAAAGAAGAGGAAAAAGACCAATGAGGCATATTGACAGAAATAGATTTAGTACTGCTGTGGCAGAATTTGGTTGGGATGCTATCAAACAAGCTCAGATAGACGCTATGAATGGAATGACCATCGAGCAGAAAAAGGAGTATATAAGGAATCACCCAGAGTGGAATCAGCTTCAACCTATTATGCTAGGGCTTTCACACAACAAATGTTGGTATTCCGAAGCTCCCATAGGCAATGGGGATCTTGAAGTTGACCACTTCAGACCTAAGAGCAGAGCAAAGGAAAAGGTTGATTATACGGATTCAAAAAGTGATTCAATTACGCACAAACCAAACGGTTATTGGTGGTTGGCATATGAATGGTCAAATTATCGATTGTCAGGCGCTCTGGCGAACAAGCGAAGAAGAGACCGACTAGGTGATTGTGAAGAAGTGCATGGCAAAGGAGACTATTTCCCTTTGGATTGTTCAGATGTTGGAAGGGTGGCCAATGATGAAGAAAATGTTGCTTGCGAGATACCAGTTTTACTAGACCCATTAAATGAAGAAGATGTAAGTCTTCTCACATTTGACGCAAACGGTGAAGTATTAAGTGCCGGAGAAAATGACTATGAACACAATAGAGTTTTGCAGTCCATCTTCTACTACCATCTTGATCTTGAACAGTTGAACAAACAACGCTTGATGGCTTGGAAAGACTGTGAAAGAGAAATATTAGAGATAAAAGACTTGATTGATAATGCACCAGACGAACGAGCAAGGAGATTAGCAGTAGGTTCTTGTCTAAAACGATTGTCAGATTATGTCAGAAATCCTGACAGACCCTTTACTTCAGTTGCTAAATCCTGTGTGATGGTTTATGCGGAATTAGAAGGATTTATCTGGTTGAAACGATTTGTTAATAGGGTATTAGTATAAATGAGTTTGAAATGACAACAAATAATTTAGTAGCCAAAATATGGTCTTTTTGTGATACCCTGAGAGATGATGGGGTTAGCTATTCCGATTACTTAGAACAGCTCACTTTCCTGTTGTTCTTAAAAATGGCTGATGAGCAGGAAAAGGGCCCTCAGAAAAGAAAATCTGGTATTCCTGATAAGTATAAGTGGGAAAGTATCGCATCTAAAAGCGGAGTGAAGCTCGAGACGCACTATGTAGAATTACTCCGCGAATTGGGGAAAGAAAAAGGTATGCTGGGCCAAATATTCACCAAAGCTCAGAATAAGATTCAAGACCCTGCTAAACTCGACCGGCTGGTGAAAATGATTGGTAAGGAAACCTGGGTCAGCATGGATGCCGATGTTAAAGGGGATATGTATGAAGGCCTTTTGGAAAAGAACGCACAGGATACCAAAAGTGGAGCTGGTCAGTATTTCACGCCTAGGGAACTCATTACCGCTATTGTGGAGTGTGTGCGCCCAGAACCTAGGAAAACCATTGCTGATCCAGCCTGTGGTACGGGTGGTTTCTTCCTATCCGCTTATGATTTCATCAATAACCGGGAGAATTACAAGCTGGATAAAGAAGATGTTCGCTTCTTAAAAGAAGACACTTTTCATGGTTGGGAAATTGTAGCCTCAACTGCTCGAATGAGTTTGATGAATCTCTTTCTCCATAATATCGGTGGACTTGATAAAGAACCACCAGTGAAAAGAGAAGATGCCTTGCTCACAAAACCAAGTGATCTTTTCGATTATGTGTTGGCAAATCCGCCTTTCGGAAAGAAAAGCAGCATCACCATAACCAACGAAGAAGGCAAAGAAGAAAAGGAAGATCTCAGTTATAACCGAAATGATTTTTGGGTAACCACTACTAACAAGCAGCTCAATTTTCTTCAGCATATTGTCTCTATGCTGAATACAACAGGGAAAGCGGCTGTGGTGCTCCCTGATAACGTATTATTCGAAGGAGGAGTAGGAGAGACTGTTCGTAAGAAGCTCATGGAGAAAGTAGATCTTCATACCATTCTAAGGCTTCCTACAGGGATTTTCTATGCCCATGGCGTAAAGGCAAATGTCCTCTTCTTCGATGCAAAACCAGCCGCTAAAGATCCCTGGACTAAAGAAGTATGGATTTATGATTACCGCACAAACATTAGTCATACACTCAAGAAGAGTCCTTTGAAATATGAGAATTTGAAAGAATTTGTTGAACTCTACAATCCTAAAAACCGACACGAGCGAAAAGAAACCTGGTCAGAAGAAAACAAAGACGGTAGATGGCGCAAGTACAGTTATGAGGACATTCTAGCCAGGGACAAAACAAGCTTAGATATCTCTTGGCTAAGGGATGACAGCATGATTGATCTGGAAAATCTTCCTGAACCGGATGTGTTGGCAGCTGAGATTATCGAGAATATTGAAGCAGCTCTAGAGAGCTTTAGAGATGTGGCTTTGAAATTGGAGA
>NZ_SMMD01000566.1 GCF_009711475.1 Fulvivirga aurantia | reverse complement strand
ACCATTTGAGATTTTATAGAGGGCAAAAACTTCAACGGCCGGCATGTTTTCTCTAAAAACCACACT
The DNA here is from genome assembly GCF_009711475.1 of Fulvivirga aurantia. GTDB lineage: Bacteria > Bacteroidota > Bacteroidia > Cytophagales > Cyclobacteriaceae > Fulvivirga > Fulvivirga aurantia. The sequence goes on along the minus strand of NZ_SMMD01000566.1, from coordinate 4,040 downwards.
TTCGTGATCGATCACCACATTGCCGTTTACCATTCTGTTTACGATGGTGCAGTGCAAATCGGGTAACCTTTCAAACATGCCGCTGTAAGTTGTACGCATGGCATCTTTGCCTTGCATAGACAATTCCCCAGGGAAGTTGTAAATTTTCACAGAGTCACTGTAAGGAATTAAAAAGGCTTCTATATCACGGGCATTGTAAGCGTCAAGTTGTTGCTGTGCCAATGCCTCTGGCGTTGTTTCCTGAGCCATCACAAAACCGTGGAGCACGAGAAATAGTAAGAGCAATTTTAGTCTTATAACCATTTTTTCTTTTTAAAGTAAAATAACATACCTATGAAAATAATACCCATAGCTCCCAAGGCATAAAAATAGCCGTATTTCCAGGTGAGCTCAGGCATATACTGAAAATTCATACCGTAAATACCAGCGATAAAAGTAAGAGGGATAAAAATGGTAGCAATAATGGTAAGCACCTTCATCACCTCATTCATTTTATTGCTAATGCTGGTCATGTACATATCCATGAGGCCTGTGGTAAGGTCTCTATAAGTTTCAAAGGTCTCAATGATATGAATGGTGTGGTCGTATACATCTGAGAAAAACCTTACAGTTTCTTTGTTTACAAAATCATATTCGTCTTTTGATATTTTACTTATTGCTTCTCGCAGTGGGTAAACAGACTTTCTCAAAAAGATCAACTCCTTTTTTAAGGCCTGAATTTTTTTAAGCGTATCGTTAGTTGGGTCTAAATACACCTCATCTTCAAGGTCTTCAATTCGCTCCCCCAGATTTTCGATTATGAGGTAGTAGCTATCAACAATGGTGTCGATTAATCGATAGAAGAGATAATCGACATCTCTTACTCTGGCTTTGCTATTAGGGTCACTCCTAAGTCGGGTTCTTAACCCATCAAAAAGGTCTCCTTCTTTCTCCTGAAATGAAATGAGAAAGTCTTTGCCTAAGATAAAACTCATTTGCTCATATACGATATCGTCTGGCTTGAGCGTATTTAAAGTTTTAACTGTGAAAAACAGGAAATTCTCATAATCTTCGACTTTTGGCCGTTGGTCAGGGTTAAGTATGTCCTCTAAAACCAATGGATGGATATCAAAATGATCGCCAACACTCTTGATCAGATTGATGTTGTGCAGCCCGTCTATATTAATCCAGTTTACTTTTTTAGGATCAATTTGTGTAAGTATTTCTGTCGGTTGCTCACTCGAGGCCTCGTGAAAATTAGTTTTGTCGTAATTAATAAACTCAACGATGGATTTATCGGTGAGCTTTTCTCCAAGGTGCACAAGCTGCCCTGGAGGGAGTCCGGCAGTTTTTGTTTTACTTACAAAACTGGGTATTCCTATTTTCGGTAACTGGAATGGCATCAAATCTCAACTTTTTTGTCTTTATAAACGATGGTTCTATGTGGGTATGGTATTTCTATACCTTCTGCATCGAACCTCTTTTTTATAGATTTGTGAAGGTCACATTTCATCATAAAACCTACCATAGGGTCAGTTGCCCATACATAGGCTCGAAGGTTTACAGAGCTATCTCCAAAATCTATGAGTCTCACTACCACCATTGGGCTCCCGTCTCGCTTATCTGCAGCTGACCGGTTGTCGAGTATATCGGGGTGTTTCATCGCCTCTTCCTGCATTATTTTAGTGGCGAGGTCTATGTCTGAATCATAGCTGATGCCAAATAGAACGTACATACAGGTTTTGTCTTCGTTGAGTGAAGAGTTTACGATGGTATCGTCACTGATGATTGAGTTAGGTATTACAATACGTCTATTTTCATAGTTTTTAATTACGGTATGGCGCAGCGTGATGTCTTCTACTTCACCAGAATTGCCCTTACTAAGAGAAATGTGATCACCAACTCTAAAGGGCTTAAAAAGCACAATAAACACACCGGATACAATGTTTGAAAAAGCCGATTGTGAGGCAAAACCTACAATAGCTGCTAATACACCAGCACTGGCAAAAATTCCTACACCATATTGTTTGAGCTGCGGGATATGGTAGAAAATTACCATCACAGCTAATATGAGTATGATGAAATTTATGGCATTACTCAAAAAGTTGTACTTGGTGGGGTCTAACTTCATAGACTCCGACATCCGCTTTACAAATCGTCTGATAAAGTACCTGAGTACACGTGAGAGAAAGAAAGCTCCGGCTAATACTGCCAGTGGGAAAATGATGTAATCGATGTATTGTTGGTCTATACTCATGAATTACCGCTGATTTGGCGAAGGAAAGATAATGTTTTATCTATTAATATCTGGCTGTTCTCAGGAAGTTCTTTCCCTTCGAAAGGGTGGCTGCCGTTGAACACATGGTCGGCTCCTTCTACAATGTAAAGCTCACTTTGTTTATTCCAGGTGCTCATTTCTTTGGCTTCTTCAATATTTATGGTTGGATCCTGGTCTCCGTGAATGTGCAGCAATGGCACCTTCAAACTTTCAACAGCCTTTCTAATATTTAATCGGTCGATGTTGTCGTGGTAGTCTTCAACAATATTGTACTTCATGGGCATATTCTGCTTGGTTCTTCCGTTGTAGATGTGATGGGTGCCAGTGGCTTTCCACTTTTCCATGGTTTCTTCATCCCATCTTGTACCATAATCTGCAACAGATGCCCAGGTGATCACACCTTTAATTCTGTCATCTTCGTGGGCTTTGAGTAATGTAAGGCCACCACCGCGGCTGTGACCAACCAGGTATACCTTGCTCAAATCTAAATTTGGAATCGTGCAAGTGGTAGAAAAAAGATAGTCGATTAGTGTGCCTAAATCGTCTAATTCAATGCTGTAAGTATTGTTACTAAAGGCTTCCAAATCGTCAAAATCTAATGGTTTCTCAGGAGTTGTTCCGTTGTGACTTAGATTAGGTTTTACGACACAAAAACCGTTGTAGGCCATTTCATTAGCAATAATATTCCAATGACCCCAGTCTTTAAATCCCTTAAAGCCATGAACAAATATCACCACTGGTTTGGCGTAGGTCGAAGCCACAAATCTGGCATCTACCAACATTGGTTTATTATGGTGGTCGCTGTGTAGTACTATGTCATCAATTATCTTCAGTGAGTTAGTCATCTATAATTTTGATTAAGGGGTTTTCGTAAGTATAATTGTAGCTCATTTGTCCCATATGGCTTTAAGCTTAAAAGAAATAAAATCGCCCATTGCCTCTGAGATGGAGGAATTTGAGAAAAAATTCCGAAAATCCATGAAGACCAAAGTGCTCCTGCTGGACAAAATAATGAGTTATATTGTAAAGCGCAAAGGGAAACAGATGCGACCTATGTTCGTGTTTTTAAGCGCAGGCACTTGTGGTAATATTTCTGAGGCTACTTATCGGGGCGCCTCACTCATCGAGCTCCTACACACGGCCACTCTTGTACACGATGATGTAGTTGATGATGCCAATTACAGAAGGGGTTTCTTTTCCATCAATGCATTATGGAAGAATAAAATAGCAGTTTTGGTAGGCGATTACCTGCTTTCCAGAGGGCTTTTGTTATCTGTAGATAATGGAGATTACAATTTGTTAAAAATTGTTTCCAGTGCCGTAAAGGAGATGAGTGAAGGTGAGTTGCTGCAAATTGAGAAAGCAAGAAATCTCGATATCACAGAAGATATTTATTACGAAATCATCAGGCAAAAAACGGCTTCACTTATAGCCTCTTGCTGTGCAGTTGGTGCTTCGTCTGTTAGTCAAAATGGAGAGGAGGAAAACGACAGTGTGGATCGTATGAGATCTTTCGGTGAAAAAGTGGGCATGGCTTTTCAGATAAAGGACGATTTGTTTGATTACGGTGAAAGCGAAATAGGCAAACCTCTTGGTATTGATATCAAAGAAAAGAAAATGACGCTACCTCTTATAAAAGCGTTGCAATCTGCAGGGTGGCTAGAGAAGAAGCGGATCATCAATATCATCAGAAACCATAGTCACAACAATAAAAAAGTGGCAGAAGTGATCGCTTTTGTAAAAAAATCAGGAGGTCTTGATTACGCCACCGATGTGATGAATA
>NZ_SMMD01000779.1 GCF_009711475.1 Fulvivirga aurantia | reverse complement strand
ATTAGCCAATGGAGTGCTAGCACAAAAAAAAGTCATCACATCAAAGGATACATTAGTTTACAACTTATCTTCTCCTTACCATACAGTACTTACTCATTTAAAGTTTTTGCAAGATGAAACTTACCACCCAAAAGTTTCAGCTAAAGTTTTTGATCCAGACTATTTTTCTGAAGAGGAAGCTGTAAATCTGGCCAAAGAATTAAAACAGATTTATGATGGTAGAGGTATATACATAGACCTAGAAGAAATACCGAGAGTAGGTGCGTACAAAGACTCTGTAAGTGGTAAAAGCCGGTATTACCCTGTACAGCAAAAGTATCCCGACCTATTCCTTCAGAAGAAAGGAAAGCGTTGGTATTATAGTAATAAATCTGCCAGACAAATAGACGTTTGGCATAAACAAGTTTATCGTTTTGGAACACATAAACTTTTAGAAATCCTCCCTACAGGAGGCGAAAAATATCTTGGGCTATATTCCTGGCAACTGCTGGGAATCTTAATTTTAATTGCGGCTTCGTTTATACTTCACAAGCTTTTCACTTTTGTATTTGAAAAGCTAATTATCGAATTACTAATGAAGTTTGGCTATAAGCGACTAGCTGATGAAGTAGTAATCCCGGTGGCTAAACCAATTAGTTTCTTAGTTATTTTTCCTCTGTTAATTCTGTTTGTGCCAGTGTTACAGTTGCCAATTACGATGGCAGAATATGTGATATTGGCTCTTAAAGCAATTTGGCCTGTATTTGCCATTATATTTTTCTACCGCCTTGTAGATATAGTTAGCCTATATTTCGGTAGAGTCGCAGAAAAGACTGAAAGCACCCTGGATGATCAGTTGGTGCCTCTTTTACGAAAAGTTCTGAAGACATTTGTTGTAATCTTAGGAGCCCTGTTTATACTTGATAATTTAGAGTTTAATATAACGGGTCTTATAGCTGGTATTTCTATTGGAGGTATTGCATTTGCACTGGCTGCTCAAGATACTATCAAAAACTTTTTCGGCTCACTCATGATATTTATTGATCGTCCTTTTCAGGTTGGCGACTGGATAACATCTGGTGATGTTGATGGTACTGTGGAAGAGGTCGGTTTTAGGTCTACCAGGATAAGGACGTTCAGAAACTCATTAATGTATATTCCTAATGGGGTAATTACAAATCAGACTATTGATAACCATGGTTTGCGTGTTTATAGAAGGTTTTTCTTCAATATAGGTGTGACATACGGTACGCCTCCAGATTTAATCGAGGTTTTTGTCGAAGGCTTGAAAGAGGTGGTTAAAAAGCACCCTCAAACAAGAAAAGACTATTTTGAGATTCATCTGAATAACATGGCAGATTCATCTCTCAGTATCATGTTTTATATTTTCTTTAAAGTGCCTAGCTGGACAGAAGAGCTAAAGGCAAGACATGAGATACTATTAGACATCATAAGACTGGCGGAAGAGATAGGTGTAGAGTTTGCGTTTCCAACACAAACATTGCATGTTGAAACTTTCCCAGAGAAAAAGGGAAACACTCCGGAGTACACTAAAAACACTCCGGAATTGAAGAAAAAAGTTGAAGATTTTTTAGCTGCTAAAAGCAGTGAAAAGTAGCCTCTAAGGCTCAATTAGAAAGTCTTCGATAGCACCATAAACTTTACTCAATTCATCATTAGTAATGATGTAAGGGGGGATAATGTAGATGAGATTGCCCAATGGTCTTAATAAAACATTTCTCTCAATGAAGAAGGGATAAAGGCGATTTCTCATTTCACTGAAGTAAGAGCTATCCTGATCAGTTTTAAATTCTATAGCCAGAATCGTACCTATGGTTCTTATTTCTTTAACAATAGGTATATCTATGTGACTGTTTTTAAAATTCACGTGTTGATCGGTTATTCGCTTAATGTTATCTTGGCATTCTTCAGTAAGGAGCAACTCAAAGCTTGCATTAGCCGCAGCACAGGCAATTGGGTTTGCTGTAAAAGAATGGCCATGTAAGAAGGTTTTTATTAGCTCCGGAGAGTCAAAAGCTGATACGATTTCACGAGTACAAGATGTAGCGCCTAATGCCATAGCCCCTCCAGTTAGACCTTTGGAAAGACACATAATGTCAGGTTTGTTTTCTATATGGTCAGAAGCGAAGTTTTTGCCCGTTCTGCCGAAGCCCGTCATTACCTCATCTGCTATACATACGATTTGCCTGTCTTGAGCGTATTTTATAAGCTTATCGAGAAATTCTGGCCTATAGATGCGCATTCCAGAAGCACCTTGAACTATTGGTTCGAAAATAAATGAAGCGACATCACCCGAGACGATATACTCTTTAAACTGTTTAAAAACTATTTCTTCATTGTCCTTGGTAGGGAAATCTATAAAGTCAACATCAAAAAGCTGTTTAAAAAAAGGTCTTGTAAAATCGCTTCTTTCTCCTACCGACATGGAGCCAAAAGTATCTCCGTGGTAAGCGCCATCTATTGCGATGACTCTGTTTTTTTCTGAGCCTTTGTTATACCAATATTGAAAAGCCATTTTTAAAGCCACTTCAACAGATGTGCTTCCATTATCAGAGTAGAAGACTTTGTTTTGATTGCTAGGTAAAATGGATAATAGATTTTCCGCTAATTGAATGGCTGGTTTGTGAGTGAATCCAGCGAAAATAACATGCTCCAGGGTGGCAGCCTGGTTAGCTATGGCACTGGAAATTTTAGGGTGACTATGGCCATGGAGATTGACCCACCATGATGAAACAGCGTCTATGATTTTTTTGCCACTAGTAGTATGCAAGTAAACCCCTTCTGCCTTTTCTACGCATAAGGGATCATCTACACCTTTTAATGGAGTAAATGGATGCCATATCGATTTTTGATCTCTAGTAACCCAATTCATGCCAACGCCTTTTAAATAGTTCGGAATAATGCTCGATTACATCACTTGTAATCTTTGATTCTGTTTTAATATGAAGTAACTGTGGAAGACCAGATTTAGATAGAATTATATTCTCAGACTCAGGGTTTGAATCGCCATTGAAAATAATGCCTTTTACTTTGACCTTTCTATGTGCTAGGGCCTCAATTGAAAGGAGTGTATGATTGATGCTTCCCAAATATAAATTGCTGACCAAAATGACTTCAGCTTCTAATTGAGATGCTATATCAATCACAGTATCAGTATCATTAAGAGGTACTAAAATTCCACCAGCTCCTTCGATGACTAATGGTTTTTCTGTGTTAGGAGGTATGATTTTTTTCAAATCAATTTCAATCTTTTCTGCTTTGGCAGCATCGTGGGGAGACGCAGGCTTATTTAGCAGGTATGCCTCTTTATGTACAAAAACTTCAGAAGTAGTTAGTCGTTTTACAGCATCACTATCAGTTGGTTGACCAGCCTGAATTGGTTTCCAATAGTCTGCCCCTAATGCTTGGGCAATAATGGCAGAAGCGAGTGTTTTACCACTATCTGTTCCTATGGCAGTTACAAAATATTTCATTTTAGGGCTGCTAAGGTATCAACCAAATGCGAAATTTCATCATCTGAATTAAAGGTATGTAGGCAAATTCGGATTCTTTCTTTACCTGCCGGTACGGTAGGGGATAGAATGGGTCTTATATCGTAGCCAGACTTTACAAGTTTTTGTGCTAAGGTTCTTGAGTTTTCATTGCCAGGTGTGAGGATAGCCTGAATCGGGTGATTACTATCAATTTTGGAGTAATACGGAACTAACTTCTCTTCAAAAAGCTGATTAAATAATTTAACCTTGTTCTTAATGATTTGCTGCAATTCGATGTGCTCAGCCAGATACTCAAATGCACAGTCAATTGAGATTACGCTATGTGGTGGTAAAGCGGTGGTGTAAATAAACGAACGAGCATGGTTTATTAAATATTCTTTTAGCGTGCTTGAGCCAGTTACAGCAGCACCATGGATGCCCATGGCCTTTCCAAAAGTATATACTCTTGCAAAAATCTCCGTTTTGAGTGCCGGATCAATGTCAATACCATTACCGTTCTTTCCGAACACTCCCGTAGAGTGTGCTTCATCAATAATTACATGTGCACTATATTGTTTTGCAATCGCTAATATTTCATCGATTGGGCATTGATCTCCATCCATTGAGTATATAGACTCAACCACCACAAAGATATTTCCCTGTGCTTTTTGAATCTTTAATTCAAGATCTTTTACATCGTTATGTTTAAAGCTTAAACGCTTTGCCAGACTAAGTCTCGCTCCGTCTTTAATGCACGCATGTGATAACTCATCATAAACTATGGTGTCATCTTTTTTAGGAATAGCAGATAATAAAGCCATATTGGCCATGTAGCCGGAATTAAATATCAAGGCGCTTTCGGACTCCAGAATCGAAGCTAATTTTTTTTCTGTGTCTTCATAAAGCTCACTGTTTCCAGATAGAAGCCTCGAGCCAGTCGCACCATTAGCTTTCGTCTCACTATTTCTAATCGATATAGCTTTACGAAGCTCTGCACTTCTTGACAGGCCAAGGTAATCATTAGAGAAAAAATCGACTAATCCACTTCTGGTCTTTAAAGAACGTAAGTTGTTGTCAGCGAGGCGCTTTTGTAGTTCTTTTTGTAGTCGTTTTTCTATATGCATCGAATATGTATTATATTTGACGACTAAATTAGTTGCTTTAGTTGGTTTGATAAAATCTTGTATTAATAACAGGTATGTCGTTGTCATAGTGTTATCATTTTGGGTGACTGTCGGCACTTACGCGCAAGTTACAACTAAAAGTCATCGCATGGATCGTGAGCTAAATATTAGCTACGACAACGATCTATATTTCGGCACAGACCGATATTACACTTCGGGATTAGATATCATACACAGGCGGTTATTAAAAGCAAACTCTCCTTGGTTTCAACGCTTTAAAAGTAGAAGAAACGATTCAACTAAAGTCATTGCAGGTTTTCATTACGGCCATAAAATTTTCACTCCGTATAAGATTAAAAGAAAAAACGTAGAGGATTTTGATAGACCGTATGCCGGTTGGCATTATTTAAAACTTCACATGCAAAATTTCCCGGGAGCAAATTCAATGAATAGCTTTTCTTTAGAATTAGGGGTTGTGGGTGAAATGTCAGGAATTGGCAATTTTCAGGAGTGGTGGCATGAAAAGCTTAGTTTCCCACAACCGCAGGGTTGGAAGTATCAGGTTGGGAATGAAGTTATACTTAACCTGGTTTATAAAAGATCGATGCAGTGGTCACCGGTAAGAAGAATTGGCTTATACAGTGATACTGAAATAAAGCTTGGCACAGGTATGAATAGAGCTACTCAAAGTGCCGAACTTCGATATGGAAAGGCAAATAGACTGTTCAACTCAGCCAAAGCTAATAGTCGATTATCTCATAAATTACCGGTAGTTGGTAATAATGACCCTGAAGAAGAAGAGGGCTATTTATTTTATGGTATTGAGGGGCAATATGTACTAAGTAACATTTTTATAGAGGGTAGCCTATTGCGAGCTGAAACACCGCACACAGAAGAACTTGAAGACGTGGTGATTGTCAGAAAGTGGGGTTTTGTTTATAGTAACTACTACACGACCTTTTCGTTCACAGTTTATCGGATGACCCCTGAAAATAAAGGGGCTAGAAAACACCGATTTATTAACCTTAATCTGGCTTTTAGATTTTAAGCTTACTTCTTTCTACTTCTCATCTTTTCGAGCTTGTCCCACATCTCCTGAGGTACAGCTTCCAGGCCGTTAAATTCTCCAGCACCGTTTATCCACTCGCCTCCATCAATCGTAACTACTTCACCATTAACATAGGCAGAGTAATCTGACATAAGGTAGGCAGCCAGGTTGGCCAACTCCTGGTGGTCGCCAAACCTCTTTAGTGGTATTCGTTTAAGAGGATCTATCTTTTCAGCTACGTCTGCCGGGAATAGTCTTTCCCAAGCGCCCTCGGTAGGAAAGGGGCCAGGAGCAATAGCATTAGATCTGATTTTATACTTTGCCCATTCTGCAGCCAGAGATCTTATTAAAGATAAAACGCCAGCTTTAGCGCAGGCAGAAGGTACCACATACCCACTTCCTGTCCAGGCGTAGGTGGTTACAATATTTAAGAATGTACCAGGTTGTTTCTTTTCTATCCAGTTTTTACCAGTGGCTAAAGTGAAGTTGTAAGTCCCTCTTAAAACGATATCTACTACGATATCAAAAGCTCTGTGAGAAAGTCTTTCGGTCGGACTTATGAAATTACCGGCTGCATTGTTAAGAACACCATGGATTTGGCCAAACTTACTTTCACTCTGTTCGATTACATTAAGAATTTCATCGTACTTTCTAATGTCACATGCTACTGGAAGTACTTTGCCACCAGTCTCTTTTTCTAATTCATCAGCAGATTTTTCTAACACTTCTAACTTTCTGCTTGTAATAATCAGGTTGGCGCCTAATTCCAAAAAATATTTACCCATTGATTTACCGAGGCCTGTACCACCACCTGTTACGATAATGTTTTTACCTTTTAATGAGTTTTCCTTAAGCATTCCTTCCATGGTTATTATTGGTTTTAGTTGATAACTCACTAAAGATAGAAATAATTAATACTGGCCAGAAAATTATATAAATAAAAAAAGCTGCCGTTTGGCAGCTTTCTTACTTTAATCGTCATCACTATATCTACTTCCCCTTGATCTATGTCTGTGCGATCTTCTATCGTCATCATCATCGTCTCGTTCATATTGTATGGCTCTTCCTCTTCGTTGTTTAGATTTTCGAGCCTCTTGTGAGTCATAGTACCTACCTCGTCTCTCAGGGTATCTACTGCTATTGTATTTATGATGCGAGTTGTTAGATCTATTTCTCACAGTCTGATTTCTACGTTGATCATGAATGTTAGATCTATGGTTGTGACCATTATTATAATAATGTCGCTTATTATACTGTCTGTAAATAGGTCTGTAAACTACATGATTATGACCTCGATGGATATGACTATTACAAGCAACCCTATGACTTCGATAATAAGCCTGGTGAAAGCCACAATAATTACCACAAACGTGCTCGTATAAAGGGTAGTAATCGAAAAATGTTCTTCCAAAAATTCTTCCTCGTGCACCAACGTTTAATTCAACGAAAACGTCACCTCTTTGAAGAATTACATCAAAAGATACACGACCTCCTCTCACTATTCTTCTGGCATGTACCCAATCGTAATCATAATAATGGTAATCAACTGCATGAAATATTCTTTGAGGGACATTCCATTGGTGGTGAACTCCAAAAGATGCAACGAAATGTTGAGCTTTAGATTCAGAGCTTAAAAAGAAAGCGCCTATCGCTATTAGTAAAATTATCTTTTTCATGGCTTTCTATATTTGGTTATGACATACATTAACCAATGATAGTGCCAATTGAAATTTTTAGATTTTAATCTACTGGTAATCAGATAATTACCTACTTATAATAAGCCGTTCAGTTTTTAAATTCAAGTTACTGCTAACACTTAGGAGATATACACCTTCTTTTAAATCAGATACGTCAATTTCTATGGGTCCCTCTGTGGCTTGGCTTAAAATCACAGTTTTCACAACTCTACCATCAATAGAGGTAATCTTAATCTCTGACCCGGCATCAAGTTGTTTGTGGTTGACAAATAATTTATTCTGATCTACAGGGTTGGGGTAGTATGAGAGGTCACAATCTCTGCTGTTAATATTTGTGGTCACAATTTTACTGTAGTCTATATGCCCATCGTAATCGATATTTCTTAATTGAAAAAATTGCCTTCCACAAGCAATTGTATTCGTTGTATATGAATAGCTTTTAAGGCTCGTATTTGCATTTGACTTCGGAACCATAGCTATTTTCTCAAAGTCTTCAATCGAGTTACCTTGAAAGATTTCGAAATGACTATTATTTATTTCGCTTGCTGTCTGCCATATAAACGTCAGTTCGCTTCCTTTAGTCCTTACATCAAACTTTACAATTTCTACCGGTAAAGGATTTGCGGTAAGTATTAAAGTGACCTGTTTAGTAATTCCCGGGTCTATTGCATTTCTGTCACCATAGGCCGTTGCATTAATGGTGTATTCACCGTCTTTAGGAATGAATGATTTGTGGTT
>NZ_SMMD01000346.1 GCF_009711475.1 Fulvivirga aurantia | reverse complement strand
AACAATTCATGGTGGAAATACGGGTTCAGCTTATACTAATTGTACTATACTGTCTCTCAGGGTGTATAGATAGTAATGAAGATCGGTCAAGACAATCCTTAAATTATATAAGTCAAGTTCAGGGAGATTCACTGAATACAAAGTTCGTTAGAGCTGATTCACTTTATAATAGTGGTTTTTTTAAAATGGCCAAACCCGCTTATGATTCGCTTTTGGAAGAAGTGAATCTGACTGAGAAGGAGAAGATCTACTCTCTTGTAAATTTGATCTACTGCATCATTAAGTCAGGAGACACTTTAAGAGTTGATCAAAGAATATCAGAGCTTAGAAATCTTTTAACGCAAAAAAACAATGATGCCTCGAAAAATGCCGATTACCTGCTTTTAAAAGGGCTGATCTCCCAAAGTCCAGATAGTATTATTTTCTATACTCAGAGTATTAATAAGCCGTTGCATGGTAGTTCTAGACTTTGTTTTGAGCGTGGTAAAGCATTTTATGAGTTAATGGAGATTGATTCTGCTAGTTCCAATTTAAAACATGTGCTGCAATCTCCTATGGCTACAAACTATTTAAAATTTAAATCATGCTATATTTTAGCCGATCTGAGTTTGGTGAATAGGGATTTTTTAAATGGGTTAAGATATATTGATGAGGCGCTTTCAATTTCATTAATAGGTAATGATGAACGAGTAGATGCCTTAAAATTAAAGGCTAAACTTAAAAGAAAATCTGGCAGAATAGATGAATCAAACGCACTACTTGATTCATTATTGGTTCAACAAAATTTTAAGAATATTCAAAAACTACAGCTCTATGAGGAATTGGCATTCAATGCATTGGCAGTAGATGATACATCAAAATTCCATCGCATCTTAAACATACTAGTAGAGATACCACAACATGAGTTGATCACTAACCGGCTTAAGGGAAGCCACTATTATCGAACTCAACGATTTGAAAACGCTGTTTTTTATTATGAGTTGGTTTTTAATGAACTACAAAAGCAATCCTCTCCGGATCTTGTTCTGGTTAAAGAAGCTCTTTTTATAATTGCAGAGTCATATCAAAGACTTGGTGATTATAATCAGGCACAAAATTTTGCATATAAAAGTCTTGTTTTCGAGACGCCCTACCGGAACAGTAATTTTCATTGGCAACATATTTTCGCCCCAGAAGTGCTTAACGAGAACTATAACTTCTTTAATTATAATAAGCTAGGCTCTCTGTATATTACCGCTTTCCTGCAGGAGAAAGACGTTTCAATTTCCGATCTGAAAAATACCCTTCAAATGTACCGGATAATTGATTCCGTAATATTCCAACAGATCAATGTACTTGAAGAAGATGCAGTACTGGCATTTTTAAAAATAGGCCATGGTGTCTACAGCAATGCTGTGCATTTATGTTATATACTGGACAGTATCCAACCAAATCATTATTACAAAAATCTGGCCTTTTCTTTTATCGAGCATAGTCGAGGTGTGGTCTTAATTCGAGATATGCTGGTTAACAATGACAATAGATTTAAGCACATTCCTGAGAAGTTCAGATCAAGAGAGGTGGAACTAAAAACAGCCATTTCCTCATATAAAAAGGACGGTCATAAAGGTGAAGTAGGTCTAAAAAGTCTGTTGAAGCAGCAGGAAGACTATTTTTATGAGATGAAGCAGATGTACCCTGATTATTATAAAGCAAGACTACGGAGTGAAAAATTTGATCTGAAAGAGTTACTGAATGCTGCTGACTCATCGAATGAGATTTTTATTCAGTTTTTACAAACCACAGATGCAATCTTCAGAGTGACCATTAGAGTTGATCGGGTAAGATTTGACCGATTTCCCTTAAATCAGGAGTTGAAGAATAGTCTATACATGTTTTTAAATAT
>NZ_SMMD01000902.1 GCF_009711475.1 Fulvivirga aurantia | reverse complement strand
GTAGCCATCTTACAGCAGGAGGGGGCATATGCCAATCCGATTATGGAAGAGCTTGAGCAAAGGGCTAAGAGAACGGCAAATTTAAGTGCAGTACATAGTGCCCTACATCGTCTTGAGAAAAAAGGCTTTGTTGAGTCCTACAAAGGAGAAGCTACTGCTGTGAGAGGCGGCAAGCGCAAAAGGTTATATAAGGTTACAGCTTATGGTGTGAAGGCGCTAAATGATGTAAAAGAATTGCGGGAAGGAATGTGGTCAGCCATTCCACAAATAGTTTTAGATCATTGAGCCTATGTATGCGACACCACCAAAATGGATGATAAAATGCCTTGAGGCGGTTTGCCCAGAAAGCTTGCTAGACGAAGTGGAAGGCGACCTCTTTGAGTACTATGCCTGCTTGCAGAAAAAGAAGAGTGAAGTACACGCTAATAGAAAGGCCTTTTTCTTTATTCTGCGCTCAGCGCCCAGGCTACTTTTCAAAAAGAAAATTCACCAATCAACAACAATCGACATGCTTAGAAATTACATCATCATTACACTTAGGAACATCAAAAGGCAATTAGGGTATAGTTTGGTTAATATTTTGGGACTTGCCGTGGGGCTCGCTTGCTGCATTCTAATTGGTCTGTATGTGGAGGAAGAGTTGAGTTATGATAAATTTCATAAAGACTCAGAAAACATTTACCGCGTCAACCTGACGTTTGACTCACCACAAGGAACGCGCAAAACCTACACAACGCCTTCCGCTTTGCTACCGACATTACAACGCGAGTTCAATAACGTGACTGATGGTTTTCGCATGTTAGATGTTGGTTCTTTTAGTCCGGTGATTGTTCAGAAAGGAGCGAATAAGTATAAAGAAGATCGGTTTTTTTATGCTGATAGCACGTTTTTCGATGTTTTTTCTTTTAAGGTGATTTCCGGCAATCCTGAAAAAAGTCTGGTAGACCCAAAGTCTCTTGTGTTGACCAGCTACACAGCACAAAAGTACTTTGGTGATGAAGACCCGATGAACCAAACGCTACGCGTAGACGGTACTGATTATACCGTGACGGCAATTGTAGAAGACGTTCCTGCAAACTCACATTTTCAGTTCGATTTTCTATCTAGCTTTTCAACATTATCTGCTTCTAAGAAAGAAATCTGGGGTAGTGCCAACTATGCTACTTATATAAAATTGAGCCCGGGTAGTAACCCTGAAAATATAGAGACAGGAATTAGACAAAAGGTAGCAGAAACACTCGGAGAGAGCCTGGGAGATATGCAGCTAATATTTGACCTGGTACCGCTTACGGATATTCATTTAAGGTCAGAAATACCTAATGAAATGCAGCCTCAAAATTCTATCACCTATATCTATATGATCAGTATGATTGGCCTTCTAATATTGATTATAGCGTGTATAAACTACATGAACCTGGCCACTGCCAGATCTGTGGAGCGTGCAAGAGAAGTGGGTATGCGTAAGGTGTTAGGCGCCATTCGCAAGCAGGTTTTTTATCAGTTTATGGGAGAGTCTGCCGTTATAACTGCATTGGCTATACTTGCAGCTCTGGTAATTGTAAGTCTCACATTATCACCTTTTAATGCGCTTACTGGCAAAGCTCTGACCATAGCTGACCTCGCAAATCTACCAGTGATAGTAGGTTTATTTCTAACCTTTCTATTAGTAAGCTTTATCGCAGGAGCCTATCCTGCACTTTCACTCTCTTCTTTTGCACCAAGCGGTATTCTAAAAGGTAATTTTAAGCGCTCAAAGACGGGCAACACCATGCGACAGGTGTTAGTGGTTTTTCAGTTTTCCATTTCCATATTTCTCATAATAGGTACCATGGTAGTAATCAAACAACTTGATTATGCGAAAACTAAAAAACTGGGCTACAACAAAGACAATGTAATCGTATTGCCAACCGATAAAAATGTGAATGAGAATTTTCAGACGATAAAATCGGAGCTTGAACGAAGAGAAGATGTGTTGGGTGTTTCAATTGCATCAGAAACTCCGGTAAATGTAAGTGGAGGCTATAGCCTGGATGTACCGGGCATTATCGAAAATGCTATTTCCGTAAATGCAGTGACGGTAGACAAGCAATTTATAGAAAATATGGACATTCAGCTCCGGTCTGGAAGGCACTTTAATGATACTGATCTGAAACTTGTATCTAAAGAAAACTGGGAAGCGCGTGAGTACGCGTTTATTGTAAATCAGCAAGTATTGGCAGCGCTCTTGATAGATGAAGAAAGGATTTTAGGACAACCTGTTAACTTAAACGGTAGGGAAGGTGAAATTGTAGGTGTAATTGAAGATTTTCATAGCACTTCAATTCATAGAAAAATAACACCGATGGTTTTCTTCATCGAGCCGGCTCAATACAATAAGCTTTTTATTAGAATAAACACTGATAACATGCAAAAGAGCTTGTTGGCGATCGAAGATAAGTGGAACGCTATAGTACCCGATCGTCCATTTGTGTTTGAGTTTATGGATGATGAGTATGATGCCATGTACAGAAGCGAAGAGCGCCTGAGTAATGTCTTTGGAATTTTTGCTGGCCTGGCCATCATTATCGCGTGCCTTGGGCTGTTTGGTTTGGTGTCTTTTGCGGTGGAGCAGCGCAATAAAGAAATAGGCGTAAGAAAGGTGCTTGGAGCCTCCGTGGCAGGTTTGTTTTTCCTTATATCAAAAGACTTTTCTAAACTCGTGTTGATAGCATTTATTGTGGCAGCGCCTCTAGCATATTGGCTCATGCAGGAGTGGTTAGCTGATTTTGAGTATCGCACAACCATAGGTGTTTTTCCAATTGTATTTGCCGTGGTGCTGGCATTAGTAATCGCCATGCTTACAGTGAGCTGTCAATCTATAAAAGCAGCCATGACTAACCCTGTAGAAACGTTAAGATCAGAATAGCTTGAAGAATTTTAGCATGTTGAAATGCGAATATTTAAACTAATCTGATTCGTAATTCAACATTTATTATTCGTAATTCGGTATTGTCATGCCTAAGAGTACTGCCTGATCTGACTGAAATTAATGCCTAAGTTTTTCTCAAAAAATCTAAGCTGCTTAGTTTCTGGGGAAGTTACCAATGCCAGAGATATGCCATCGCGGCCTGCTCGGGCAGTTCTTCCACTTCGGTGTGTGTAGTACTCTAATTTATCAGGTAGCTGATAATGCACTACGAAAGCCAGCGCTTCAATATCTAGACCTCTGGCTGCTAAATCTGTCGCTACCAGGAGGCGCAGACTCTCGTTTTTAAAAGCACGCATCACCTTGTCACGTTCTTTTTGTAGTAGATCGCCATGTATGCCATCAGCAGCTACATTCTTTGCCTGCAGTTGCTTAGCTAATTTTTGCGTAGCAGCTTTTGTCTTACAAAAAATCACACCACGATTACCTTTTTGGGCTTTTAAAAACTGCATAAGAATAGGCAGCTTGTCATTTTCTTCGCAAATAAGGTATTGATGCTCAATGTTTTTATTCACGACATTACGTCCACTGATTTCTATGCGATGGGCATTTTTGGCCATGTGCTGATTTACGATTTGCCTTATACCATGTGGCATAGTTGCAGAAAAAAGCCACTTATTCTTGGCTGTTGATAAGAAACTCAGAATTTGATCAAGCTCTTTTTTGAAACCCATGGTTAGCATTTCATCAGCTTCATCGAGCACTACTGTAGTTACATTACTTAAATCAACGGCTTTTCTTTTTACTAAATCGATTAGTCTGCCGGGTGTAGCCACAATGATGTGAGTTGGCCTTTTCAACCGCTCGATTTGTCTCTCTATTTTCTCACCACCATAAACAGCTTCTGTGAAAATTCTATCACTGTATTTGGTGAATTTAAAAAACTGCTTGGCCACCTGCTGACCGAGTTCTCTCGTAGGGCAGAGTACAAGTGCTTGCACTGCTTTTTTACCAGGGTCAAGCCGCTGTAGAAGAGGTAGACCAAAAGCCGCAGTTTTGCCTGTACCAGTCTGTGCCTGACCAACAAGATCAGTATTTTTACTAAGCAAAATAGGGATCACCTGCTTTTGTATTTCAGTAGGCGTTTCAATTTTTATTTCTTTAAGGCCTTTTATAAATGATTGATCTACACCTAGTGCTGCAAAATTTTCCACGAGAGATACGTTTTATGAATGAGTGGCAAAGGTAGTTATTTCAACAGCCTTTAATAGCAGGCAGGTAATGATTAATTATTTAACTTCCTTTAAGCCTTATCGGTAAACAGAAAGCGATATTTGTCAGTTATAGTCTTTTTATGGCGCAGATTACTACGATTACACTTCTTTCTTACAAGGGCATTACCAGTAAGGTTTGGGCTTTTTTTATGATGCAATTTGCGCATAAGCACCTAAAGGGAGTTCAGGGCTTACAATTCTACAAGCTTATGGGTAGTGGTCGAGGCAGAGGTTTTAATGCTTTTCCTGATTGGTCGACTTATGCTCTATTGCAAGTTTGGGATGATGAGGCATCAGCTGATTTGTTTGTAAACAAAAGCAGACTGTATGCCAAGTATAAACAAAAGAGTAAAGAGCTACTTACTCTTTATATGAAGCCAATTGCAGCCAAAGGTGAGTGGTCAGGAGCGAATCCTTTTGAAGTAGAAAACGCTAGTAGTGGTAATAGCAATCAACTAGCAGTGCTCACACGAGCCACAATTAAGTGGCATAAATTATATCCGTTTTGGAAGTATGTATCTACCTCTCAGCGACCACTAGATCAAAACAAGGGACTTATTTACACCAAAGGAATAGGAGAGGTGCCTGTTATGCAGATGGCTACATTTAGCATCTGGCGGGATAAGTCATTTCTAGAGCAATTTGCTTACGGAAGCAAAGAACACAGAAAAGCAATAGAAAAGACAAAGCGCTTAGATTGGTATAAAGAAGAGCTTTTTGTGAGATTTCAACCTGTAAAATATACCGGCTCATGGTTGGGTTATGAGCAGGAGCTGGATGTGGCTAGTATGTAAAGCTTCTCAACAAGGCTTTAGTAAAAGGCCATTTTCTAAATGAATTCATAATCTTGACCTCCTGAAAAAATGTGGTTTCTTCATCTAAGAACGAGAAGATGCGGTTGGCGTTATTCTTACGATACATATCGCTGAAGATTTCTTCACCCAACTCATTGTTGTGCCACAAAACATCGATAAACAGGGCATCATATTTTCTAAATCTCTTTTTAAACAACTTATGATCGGGGCGATCTCCATTTTTTAAATTAGAAACAATCTGCTTGCTGTAATTAATCGCATTTTTAAATGAGTAACCTGATGATGGCTTTACCCAGCCCCCGGCCGTACCTATTTTTGTCACTCGTTCGGTATTGGCATGGTGAAAGGGGAAGTTGCTCATTGGAATGATGCCCTTTTCTTCACTGGTGATACTGTAATCGTCCAAATTCAGAATGTCTTCGATGTATTTTTTTATGTACTCTTCGTAGTCAGATTCCTTAACAAGTTCTGGCGAGAAAAAAGTAAACTCCAACAAAGCTTCACGTTTTGAGAGTGGCAAGATGTACATAAAGCTCGTGCTTTGGGGCCACTTAAGCCTAAAATCCATCATGGTGAAGGCCGACTCGTCAAAGCAGTCCTTTTCAGTTCGAATTACCCAACCTTTAAAGTGCTGAAGAAGTCGGAGGTACTTGTCATTGTTGTTATGAAACTCATGGCTTATACGGCTGTCAAACACAAATTTAGCCATGTATGTGGCTGTTTCTGTTACTATCGTACATTCAGAACCGGACTCTTCGATGGTATTTACTTTATCATTTACCCAAGTTACATTACCTTTTGTCTCAATTACTTTTTTTGCGTGATGGTAAAAATTAGCCGACTGGATCATCTTATATTGATAGCCGCTCATCTCGAGGTCGATTTCATCTTTTGAGTAGATGAATTTGGCTTTGGGCCAGATTTTGGTGGTTATTTCATCGTATTGTCCCTTGCCTTTTTCCCAATAGCACCAGGTGCGGTCGTTGGCTACCTTTGCATCCGGCTCTAGAATAAGGATTTGCTTTTTCTCAAAATAAGGGTCTCCTGCTAATGTGAGTACCAAATTAAGACCGGCAGCACCAGCACCTACAATGGCATAATCATAATGAGAAGTAGGCATAGAAATAAGCAAAAAATGTTAGCTGAACGATGTAAAGATGACAAGAAAAAACAAAATCTCCTTTAATTCGGAGCTTCTGATAAACGTACAACAATCCTGTTGATACCACAAACCAGGTAATATAATTTTTGAGCGGTACATGACCTGCATCCCACGACCAGTAGTCAAAATAGGGTGCAGGTACTTCAATAAAGAAATCGAGAAAAACCATGAGTGTAGCTCCAATCAGTATTTTTCCTAATGATGATTTAACCAATTGACCAGCAATCGTACCAGATACAAGTATAAGTATGGCCCAGTTTACTGCGATCAAAACAGGCACACCGTCTATTTTTATTCCAAGGTTTTCACCGTAGGCGTACTCACCAAACATAATTCCATAGTTCACACCCAGCCACTCCACAAACCAACCCGTAGCAAAGAATATGAAGAAGCCGAGTATTTCCCTCTTGTTTTGAAGGGGATATATGACAATTACAGCAGCAAGCGTAATGAGTAGATTGAGTGGTGTTTTGGTTATAAACCAATCTAAATGACCCATTGAGATGCCAATGATTGAACTTAAGCTAAACAACCATAATATCAGTATGCTTATCACACGCTTATTTACTTTATTTATTGTTGCTGTGAGTGTTTTCATGGTATTTGATCAGTAGCTATTTTTGCTGATAAAAGACACAGTGGTATGCCTCCCCCCGGGTGCACGGAGCCACCGCAGAAGTACAGGTTTTTAAACTCACTACTAAAGTTGGGGTGCCTCAAAAAGGCAGCAAACTTAGAATTGCTTGAAGTGCCATATAAAGAGCCTTGATGAGACCCGGTTTCTTTTTCGATACCAATTGGGTCCCAGATTTCTTCTACCTGTATGTGTTTTTCAATGTTTGTTTTCAATGCTCTGTTCACTTTGTCAATCACATTCTTTCTGGCTTTAGTAATAAGAGCTTGCCAATCCTGCCCGGTGTTTGCGGGTGCATTTATCATCACAAACCAGTTTTCACAACCATTTGGTGCGTCAGACGGGTTTTCTTTAGATGTGATGTTAATGTAAACCGTGGGGTCGTTACTGAGGCTTTGCTTGTTGAAAATATGCTCAAATTCAGCCTCATAATCGGCCGAAAAGATGATGTTGTGTAAGTCTAACTGATCGAAAGTGCGGTCGATACCCCAGTAGAAAATGATGGCTGAGCTGGATCGTTCTTGCTTGAGCGCAGCCACGGGCTTTTTGGCGTCTTTCAATAGGTACTTGTAGGTAGTAAATACATCTGTATTGGTAACTACTACATCTGCTGATAAAAGTTCTTCTTCAGTTTTTACCCCAAGCACTTTCTTTTCATCAGTAGCTATCTCTGTTGCAGGGGTGTTAAACTTAAACTTTACTCCCTGATCAACGGCTAACTTATAAAGGCTTTGCGAAATACTATGCATGCCGCCTTTAGGAAAGAACGTGCCATAGTGCATTTCCAGATGAGGAATCATAGACATAATGCCGGGTGTTTGGTATGGCGAAGAGCCGTTGTAGGTCGCATACCGGTTGAATAATTGCACCAAACGCTCATCTTTGAAGTAGGAGCGATTAACACCGTGAAGCGACTGGCCAATATTTAACTTATACATCTGCAATAAAGAAGTAAGCGTTTCTTTATTGAAGTAGGTCGCAGCTTTATGCAGTGATTTTTTTAGAAAAATATCAGCAATCAGCTCATATTTTGTGCGGCTATTATCAAGATAGGCCTGTAATTTTTGCTTTGAGGTGTTAAATGTATCAGCTGCGTCTTTTATAAACCTGGCTTCTTCGGCCGGTACCGTAAATGTAGTGCCGTCTTCCCAAAAATAATTGCAAACCGAGTCTTTCTGCTTGTAGTTGAAATATGCTCTTGGATCCACACCAAACAATTGAAATAACTCGTCTACCAAGTGAGGCATGGTAAATAAAGATGGTCCCTTATCAAATCGGTACTGGTCGATTTTGATGGCATGTAGTTTACCTCCAGCGTGAGGATTGGCTTCAAGCACGGTCACATCATGCCCTTTTTGCCTCAACCGTAAGGCACTTGCAAGACCGGCAATCCCGGCCCCAATCACAATTGTTTTAGTCATTTCTGAAAGAAGAGATATTCAGAAAGACAACCCGCTTATTGGCCTATTGTTTTATTATTTAGCTGATCTGTAAAGGAAAAATGGCTTAGCTATCTATGACTTTTCTCTCCTCAAACTTTTTTGGGGCATATAAAAAGCCGAAAGCTTCACAATCTTCTTTTTTATGCTTCTTGTGGTGAATATAGTGCGCATTGATCATGCGCTTGAGGTATTTACTCTTATTCTTGACCTTAAACTTTATTCTTTGATGCACAATTACATCATGGAAAACGAAATAGAAAATGCCATAGCAAAGGATGCCGATGCCTACAGCAGTGAGATAAGGTGCTTGCACTACCGAAGTAGAGTAATAGATAAGTCCTGCGCTTGGTATACTGAAAACAACAGCAAAAAGATCGTTTTTCTCTAAGGCATGGTCGTGCTTTTTATGATGCGACTCGTGCCATACCCAAAGAAAACCATGCATGATATATTTATGAGTAAACCATGCCACAAACTCCATAAAGAGAAAGGTGCCGATTACTATTACTCCACATAAAATAACCTCTAAGGCTGTCATACTTTAACTTTACTATTTGTTAAACAATTTTTTGAGCGTATTATATCTGTAATCAAAGATAGCGCTAACCCTTTTGCCTACAAACAACCAATTGGCAAATCTTCCTATAATGCCCAGCGGTATGGCGTAGTTTACTTCGTCAATCATTTCAACCCCCTGATCAGTTTCTTTAAAATGGTGTTGATGATGCCATAGCGCGTACGGGCCGGTAAGCTGCTGATCTACAAAAAAAGAAGGACGCTTCACGTGAGTTATCTCAGTCGTCCAGTTAACAGGTATTCCGGGGACAGGGTTCAATCTATAAGTGATAATTTGCCCTTCATACATACGCTCTCCCCCTGAGATGTGAGTTATATTGAAACCCATACTTGGTGGGGTTATTTTTTTGAGATTATATGGTGAAGAGAAAAACTCCCAGGCCTCATCTATTGACAACGGAAGGGTTTGCTTTCGTGTGATTCGATAAACTTTCATGGAACAGAAATGCTATTCTCGCACAATATTTTTAGCCATCTTCGGGAAAATGATTCCGTGAAATGGAAGGACACTATACCAATAAAGCCGACCCCATAATCCTAGCGGTCTGAAAGTAGCTTTTTGACATAACAGGTTGGTGTTGTCTTTTTGTTTCTTGATTTTAAATTCCAGCCAGGCTTCTCCAGGTAATTTCATCTCGGCATATAGCAATAACCGCATCTCTTTGCGGTCTGCTTTGAGCACCCTCCAAAAATCAAGTGCATCACCTGCCTTTAAGTCTGTCGGACTTCTACGACCTCTTCGCAAACCAACTCCGCCCACAACCTGGTCTAGTATTCCTCTGATTTTCCAAAGAAAATCACCGAAATACCATCCGCGATTACCACCGATAGACCAAATGTTATCAAGTACTTCTTCTACCGGCCGGTCAAATTTTATACTTCTTAAATCATTATAACAGCCGTGTTTGGGTACTTCAACAAAATCGAGAAAGTTAGAATCCATCTCAACATTGCTGATGGCATCTTTCCAACTCGAGATTACATTTTTCTGACTGATTTTACTGAAAGCCATTTCCAGCGCCTCGGTATATGTGTATAATTTAAGAGGCACCAACTCTGTAATATTGCCTTGCTGCACTACCACGTCATGCTTCATGCTATCCACGAGATTTCTCGCCAGGTGGTAGGAGGTAGAAGTTACGAAATACAACCACAAAGACGAGAGCTTAGGAGATAGTACAGGTACACTTAAAATATACCGTTTTAGTTTTCTCACTTTAGCATATCTAAAAAGCATTTGCTTGTAGTCCAGCACATCCGGCCCTCCAATATCAAAAGCTTTATTGTAAGTAGACTCTAGTAAGATCACGCCAGTCAGGTATTCTATTACATTGCGAATAGCAATGGGTTGACACCGGCTTTTGAGCCACTTTGGAGCTATCATAACCGGTAATTTCTCAGTTAAGTCTCTGATGATTTCAAAGGAGGCACTGCCTGAACCAATGATAATAGCCGCTCTCAATACAGTAAGCGGAACGCCCGATGTCATGAGCGTATCTTCTACATCTTTACGCGATTGCAGATGTTCAGAAAGACCATCATCATTTACAATACCACTTAGATATATAATTTGCTTAAGGCCCTTACCTTTATAATAATTAGCAAAATTTTCTGCACACAACTTTTCCTTTTCGGCAAAGCCAGAGTAGGAAGCAGTCATAGAGTGTACTAAATAATAAGCTACCTCAATATCTGTTGGTAAATTATTTAGCGTTTCAGCCTCTTCGAGGTCACACTCTACTACTGTGATTTTCTTTAGAAATTCGCCCTCAAAATCTTCCCAGTCAAACCGTCTTTTGTCTCTTACAGCACACACCACATGATGCCCCTGATTGACCAAAACCGGTAACAACCTTCGGCCAATATAACCTGTGGATCCTGTGAGTAAGATTTTCATTTAGTTAAGGGCTTTTTTGTATGTATCAAGCGCGCGTTCGCGACCTTCTTTATGCTCTACAATAGGTTCCGGGTAATCTTCTGTGTCCAACTCAGGCACCCATTTTTTAATGTACTTCAATTCAGGATCAAACTTTTTGGTTTGTGACTCGGGATTGAATATTCTAAAATACGGCTGAGCATCCGTACCTGTCCCTGCTGCCCATTGCCACCCTCCATTGTTGGAGGCCAGCTCATAGTCCAGCAGTTTGCGAGCGAAATAAGCCTCGCCCCAACGCCAGTCAATTAACAGGTGTTTGGTCAAAAAACTAGCTACTACCATTCTTATACGATTATGCATGTAGCCGGTTTGGTTGAGCTGTCGCATGCCTGCATCAACGATTGGGTAGCCGGTCTTACCCTGGCACCAGGCCTCAAACTCTTTTTCGTTATTTCGCCAGTTTACAGCATCGTATTTAGACTTAAAGTTGCTATCTACAACCTTGGGGAAGTGGTATAAAATGGTTTGATAAAACTCTCGCCAAATCAACTCATTGAGATACGTATCACTTTTCTCTTTTGCTTCTTTAGCCACCTTTCTGATACTTACTGTACCAAATCTGAAATGAATACCAAGCCTTGAAGTACCCTTTTCTGCAGGGTAATCTCTGAGGTCAGCGTAATTTTTTAGTGTATTGTCAGTTATGTTCTTACTCGGAATATCAAGGCTAGATCGCTCAAAACCCATCTCTTTGAGTGGAATGATCTTTTTGAATTGGTGTTGATGGAAGTTATCAAAATACAAGGCAGATGGAACTGGCTCCAGGTCTTTTGGTTTAAGGTTACTTCTCCAGGTTTTGCTGTAGGGTGTAAAAACCACATATGGATCTCCATCATCTTTAAGCGCCTCATCCGGCTCCAATATCACATGATCTTTAAAGAGCTCAAACTCGATATCATTATCTTTTAGTAAGTCTGCAATTTTTTCATCCCGATCACGCGCATAGGGTTCGTAATCTCGATTAGTGTATACCTTGGTGATATTGTAATCTTTGACAAGCTGCTTAAAAGCTTTTTCTGGGGTATCGTAAAAAGTAAGAAGGGTAGAGCCTTTTTCTTTTAATTGCTCATTGAGTGCGGTTAATTCATCAAAAATAAACGTTACCCGTCCGTCATCTTTATCTTCAAGATCATCGAGTATGTGTTTATCAAAAATAAATATAGGGAGCACCGGGTTGTTACCTTCTAAGGCTTCATGAAGACCAGTATTGTCATCGAAACGAAGGTCGCGTCTAAACCAAAATATACTTATGGCTTCTTTACTCATTGTTTCTTCTCGAGTGCTTCTATCTCTTTGTCAAGATCATCTGCCTCCTTCATCATGGCGGCATAAGCTTTTAAGTCTCCAGAGCGCTGTACCTCTACAGCATCTGCCAAAAGCTTAGATCTTTTCTTCTTCATTTTCTTAACAGGATCTGATTTAAATAAGCCAAACATACTATTTAGGATAAATTTAAGGTGTGGATATGGCGATCGATACTTTCTAGTATAATCTTAAACCATACCGTATAATTGTCAGGATAATGATTCACATCTTCTTTGAGCTCATGCATGCTCATAAACTTCCAATCGGAAGCCTCTTCGGGGGCAAGTGTAGGTGTGTCGTTGTATTCGCCAATATAAACATGGTCATACTCGTGCTCGGTAAGCTCATTGTCTAGTTGAGTTTTGTAAATAAACTTATATACAAACTCAGGTCTTAGGTGTATGCCCATCTCTTCTTTCAACCTACGCTCAGCGGCATCTTGCGTATCCTCATCTGGTCTTGGGTGACTACAGCATGTATTAGTCCAAAGGCCTGGTGAGTGATATTTACTGTCGGCTCGCTTTTGTAAGAGCATTTCACCTTTATCATTAAAAAGCAAAACCGAGAAAGCGCGGTGAAGCTGACCTTGCTTGTGAGCTTCCAGCTTTTCCATTTTGCCAATGTTATTGTCTTTACTATCTACCAGTATTACTTCTTCCATCAAATCAGTCTTAGTCTGTGTTTTAGGTAAGTAGAGAAAAGTATCATGATCTTCAGTGGGTTGGCAATTCTTATTCTGGTAGAAAGCACGTTTGATGATGGTGTACGTCTGATTTTCTTAAATAATGAATAGTAGTAGACGTATGCTAAATAAACTCCGAATTTTGCGCATTTAGGTAGTTTCTTAATGCCTTCAAGGCCCATTTTAAAATCTTTTTCTATACCTTTTTCAATCTGGCTTTTAGAGTCATCATTGAAATGATCGAGCTCAATTCCAGGGAAATAGCTTCTGCCCATATGCACATAATCGTCTTTTAAGTCACGCAGGAAGTTTATTTTCTGAAAAGCCGAACCGAGCTTCATGGCATAGGGCTTTAATTTGTTGTACTCCTCTTTATCACCATCACAAAACACTTGCAGGCACATAAGTCCTACAACCTCAGCAGATCCAAGTATATAAGTCTCAAATTCTTGTTTGTCATACTCCCTGTCTGTAAGATCCATCTCCATGCTGTAGAGAAACTGATCTATGAGTTCATGATCTATATCGTATTTATTTACAGTAAGTTGAAAGCTATGCAATATCGGATTAAGGCTTATTTTTTCTTCTATGGCCTTATAAGTGTCTGCCTTAAATCTTTCTAGCAAAGAAGCTTTGTCATAATCATGAAAGGTGTCTACTATCTCATCAGCAAAACGTACAAAACCGTAAATAGCACAAATAGGTTGGCGTATCGATTTATCTAAACATCTGATTCCTAAAGAGAAAGAGGTGCTGTAGGCGTGTGTGGTTAATCGGCTGCAGTCTAATGCAACCTTGTCGTAGAGTTCTTTCATTTAATCAATTTCTTAATTTCACTGGCTACTACTTGCCCTGAAATAAGCGATGGTGGTACGCCTGGTCCTGGAACAGTCAGCTGTCCTGTGTATAATAGGTTTTTGACCTTACTATGCATAGATGGTTTTAGGTTAGCAGTTTGCCTTAAAGTGTTCGCCAATCCGTAAGCATTTCCTTTAAAGGCATTATAATCTGCTTTAAAATCATTATGCGCATAGCTACGCTTATAAATTACGTGGTCTCTTATGTTTTGTCCGGTAAGAGTTTCCATTCTATCCATTACTATGTCATAGTAGGCTTCTCTTACAATATCGGTATCTTCTAGGTTAGGTGCTACAGGAATCAGAATAAAAATGTTTTCTTTGCCTTCGGGGGCAACGGTATTATCCGTTTTGGAAGGTACACAAGTGTAGAATAAAGGCTTATCAGGCCATTGAGGGGTTTCATAGATTTGTTGAGCATGTTGCTCAAAAGGCTCATCAAAAAATAGGTTATGATGAAGCAGGTGATCAATTTTTTTGTCTAGGCCTAAATAGAATATGAGACTCGAAGGTGCCATGTCCCTCTTATCCCAATACTTAGGGCTATATTTTCTAAATTTTGGAGGTAAAAGTGTCTGCTCGATATGCTCATAGTCGGCTCCACCAACTATGTAATCGAAATTTAATTGTTCGCCATTTACTTTAAGGCCTTTCGCCTTTACACTATTCATGACGATAGTTTCTACAGGGCTGTTAAACTGAAATTTGACGCCAAGTTCTTTGGCCAGTGTGACCATGCCCTCTATTACTTTATGCATACCACCTTTAGGATACCACGTACCTAATTCGATGTCGGCATAGTTCATAAGGCTGTATAGTGCCGGTGTATTAGAAGGCATTGCACCTAAAAAAAGCACCGGAAACTCAAGTAATTGAATGAGTTTCGGGTGCTTAAAGTATTTTCTAATATAACTGGCTATTGATTTGAATACATGAAGCTTAAAAACGCCTTTGGCTAATTTTAAACTTGCTAGTTCTGAAAGAGATTTGCCTGGTTTATAAACCAGCTCATTTATTCCCACTTCATATTTATAAGCGGCCTCTTTCAGAAATTTCTTTAACTGCTCACTGCTGCCAGGCTCGATAGACTCAAAAAGTTCATATACTTTTTGGAGGTTGGCCGGTATATCAAGGGCATCGTTTTGTCCGAAATATACGCGGTAAGAAGGATCGAGCCTTTCTAATGTGTAATAATCGCCAACTGACTTTCCGAATTGATTGAAGAAGTTTTCGAATACATCTGGCATCCAGTACCAACTGGGGCCCATGTCGAAGGTAAAGCCGTCAATTTCAAATTTTCTGGCTCTGCCACCAGCGCTATCATTTTTTTCAAAAACTGTTACTTCGTGTCCATCTCTGGCTAAGCAACAGGCGGCTGATAAACCGGCAAAACCTGAACCTATTACGGCAATACTTTTCTTCATTCAATAAAAATAAGGCTAATTTGAGTAAGCGGTAAGCTTATTCTGTATTTCTTTTCTAGCGTGGAAAATTCTATTCTTTACTGTGCCGATCGGAATCTCCAGATGCTCAGCAATTTCCTGATATTTATAACCCTCTACATGCATTTTGAAAGGCACTCTCAAGTCATCTCTTACTTGGTTCACCGAGTTCATAATGTCTTTAAACTCATAAGATCCGTCAGGATTATTGAAAGTGTGTGTAT
>NZ_SMMD01000279.1 GCF_009711475.1 Fulvivirga aurantia | reverse complement strand
ATTTTTAGTAGCGGCATTCGCCTCTCAGGCGCAGCGCTTCGAGGTCGATGAGAAGTCAAAAAACTACAAAGTGAAAATTGGTGAAAAAGTCTCTACACCAATCAAAATCAAGAATATTTCTGACCAGCCTATTAATCTCGTGATCAGACGAGTCGATCAACTCATTGGCTCAAGCCAAAATACCTTCTTTTGCTGGGATGGAGACTGTTTTGAAAGCAGCAAAGAACAATTACCTGTTCAATACCAAATTCCTGCAGGAGAAACTTCGATCAAGTTTGAAACTGTTTTGGAGACAGGACTTGCAGAAGGCTTCAGTACAGTAAAGTACTTAATCTACGAGCGCAATAATCCAGCACAAGCGATAGAGTACAATATTTCATACACGATTGAGGACCGAAAAGAGAAACTGCTTATTTACGATTCGGAAGACCTGAAGATAAATGATGTATACCCTAACCCGGTTTCTGAGTTTGCCATTGTTGACTACAATGTGCTTAATAGAGAAATAGAGGCCAAAATACTCATACATAATGTTTTGGGAAGTGTGGTTGGAGAGTATCAATTACCCCCTTTAGAAAACAAAGTGACCATCAAAACTGAGGACTTAAATCCAGGTGTTTATTTCTACACATTGTATATTGATAACGATGGTATCATGACCAGAAAACTCATCATCAGAAAATAAAAGTTAACTTCCTCAAAATAAATCCTTTTACCTGTTGTTACGTAAGTAGTTTGGTAGCATTCCCCTGCTTCATTTTTTTATTGTTTATTTAGTCATATGACCTATATTTGCACCCTTATGTTAAAACGGGCTTATATAAAGTATTTTTTATTCGCTTTCGTCATTTTTTCTATCACTTCTTGCAGTAAGTTTAGAAAAATTGAAAAAAGTAATGATTGGCGTGTCAAGTATGAGGCGGCTATCAATTACTATGAGAAAGAGGATTACTATCGTGCATCGCAGCTTTTTGAACAGATAAAGCCGATTGTACGTGGTATGCCCGAGGGCGAAAAAGTTGAGTTTTACTTAGGCTATTGTCAGTATTACCAGGAGTTTTATCTACTGGCGTCACACCAGTTTAAGGTGTTTTACGAAACATACGCAAGAAGTGAGTATGCACAGGAAGCGCAGTTTATGTATGCGTATTCTTTATATGCCAACTCACCTACTTATAATCTGGACCAGACTAGCAGTTACGAAGCGATTGCAGCCATGCAAAATTTCATCAACCGCTTTCCTGGCAGTGAGTTTAGAGACGATGCGACTAAGGTAATAGATGAACTACAGGAGAAACTTGAGCTTAAAGGCTATTCTAATGCCAAGCAGTATTTCAAATTAGAAAGATATGCAGCAGCTGTAGTGGCATTTGAAACTTTCAGTAACTCATTTCCTGATTCTGAATACAATGAGGAAGTAGCTTTTCTAAAGTTTATAGCTCAGTATAACTACGCAGAAAAAAGTATCAGAAGCAAGCAA
>NZ_SMMD01000131.1 GCF_009711475.1 Fulvivirga aurantia | reverse complement strand
AAAAGAAAAGAGTATTCTCAGAGTCCTTTTAAAGTGACTCTGAGTGGAATTAGTCTTCTTTCCAGGTTGTCATTTCTCTGAAATTCTGGAAATAGCCTTTAGCAGCTTTTTTTATCATGTTGGCATTAGATTGACCCATTGCCCTAACAACCCAGGATTGAGGTTTTTGTTTGGTGAGTAGTCACGCTTACAATGCAGCGCAGGGATAGAGATTCCCACCTTCGTGGGAATGACGTTCTAAAAGGAGGATTCTAAAAGAAAAGAGGACTCTCAGAGTCACTTGAAAAGGACTCGGAGTGGAATCAAATAAAGTCAGCTTATTTAAGACTGTAACTGTGCACTATTTATGCGTAGATTTGATTTTAACAAGGCTAATTTTATAATGAAATTCTGGAAAAGGTTGTTAAAAACTAATAAAGAAAACCCTCATTGGAATAAGTAGTAGGATGTTATCAAATCGTTTACTTGAATTTATAGCTTATCAAAGGGGAGAAAAGAAAAGTGACTTGAAACCGGATACGAGGCTATATGAAGACTTAGGGGTTTATGGTGATGATGCTGCGGAGCTATTGTATACTTATTCGCGAGAATTTCAAGTGGATTTAAAATCTTTTGATATAGATAAGTATTT
>NZ_SMMD01000272.1 GCF_009711475.1 Fulvivirga aurantia | reverse complement strand
TTAATGATTTCGCTAGTTCCACCACCGTATTTTCCCTCAGTATATAGCATATCAAAGCCCGAACTGTCATAATCAATCAAAAACTCTGGACTCATTTTTCCGACATCAAATTCACCTCCATGAACGGATCTCACAACTTTGACTTGACCTAATGTAAGATCAGATAAACCAATTATAAAGATTAATACAAAAGTGAATTTCATATTCTTACTATTTACCCAAACAAAGCACCTGCAATAGTTGCAGTCATCATAGTAGCCAGAGTAGCCGCAAATAAAGCTCGCATACCCAGTTTACTTAAATCACTTTGTCGGCTTGGTGCCATGCCTCCGATACCACCAATCTGTATAGCGATAGAACTGAAGTTGGCAAAACCACATAAGGCATAAGTTGAGATGACAATAGCTTTTTCACTCAACTCTGCTGCTTGTTTCATTTCTGCGAGACTCAAATAGGCCACAAATTCATTGATCACAATTTTTTGACCTAGTAAACTTCCCACATTTACAGTTTCGTGCCAGTCTACACCCATAATAAAGGCAAACAATCTAAATACCTGACCTAAAATATACTCGAGAGAAAAGCCGGTAAACGCACCGTCCGTGCTGGCAATAACAAATTCATTAAGACCGGTTAAGTTGCCTATTCCATCAACCAAAATCCAATTGAGGGCAAATATGATTGCAATAAATGCCAACAACATACCGCCTATATTAATGGCTAATTTTACACCATCAGCGGCACCTTTAGCTAAAGCATCAATCAGGTTTACACCCATGCTGTCTTTGGAAACATGCAAGTCTGTATTAATCTGCTCTTTATTACGCTCAGGAATGATAATTTTAGCCAAAACAATAGCTGCAGGTGCATTCATGATCGATGCACTCAATAGATAGGCTGCATACTTGGCTCTTTCTGCAGGATCGTCACCTCCTAAGAAAGCTACATAACCAGCCAACACACCTCCCGCAATCGTGGCCATACCACCAGTCATGAGACACATCAGCTCAGACTTAGTCATATCTTTAACAAATGGGCGCACCAATAAAGGAGCTTCTGTTTGACCTAAAAATATATTACCTGCAGCAGAAAGGCTTTCTGCTCCGGAGAGACGCATGGTACGAGCCATGATCCAGGCAATTCCATAAACTATTTTTTGTAAAACACCCAGATAATATAAACCAGTAGATACGGTTGAAAAGAATATTACCGTTGGTAAAACCTGAAAAGCGAATATGAAACCAAACTTACTGGTGTTTACTAGATCACCAAATAAGAACTCAGCACCATCAGCTGAGAAGCTTAGGAAGGTTACAAATTTTTCACTAACCCAATCAAATGCATCTGCTACAAACCCAACTTTGGTGATGAGTAATGCAAACACTATTTGCAGTAAAACACCAATACCCACCAATCGCCAATCGATGGCTTTTTTA
>NZ_SMMD01000295.1 GCF_009711475.1 Fulvivirga aurantia | reverse complement strand
ACTCAGCGCGATGGTTGACTCATTCAGGCCTACTAATCTTATAAACTAGTATCATTCACCCACGGTAGGGCTAATTTGTACTCCTAAACCCTATCACTATGCTTCAGAACTATCTCAAAGTTGCAATTAGGAGTTTGCTAAAAAATAAGGTATTTCCGTTAATCAATCTTCTTGGGCTCACTATTGGAATATCTTCCTGTATGCTTCTGCTCGCTTATGTACAATATGAGTCGAGCTACGATAACTTTCATGAAAATGCAGATCAGATTTATCGAATCCATTGTCATTACTATGAAAATGCATCAACGCTTTCTGAAACTGCTACTGTTTTCTCTGCCCTGGGTCCAACGCTAAAAGAGAAATTACCAGAGGTGCTTGAGTTTACACGTGCCTATTTTTTGTCAAGTGAAATGGCATTACGTGTTGAAGATAAGACTGCACAGACAAGTAGTGTATTGTTTGTGGACCGATCATTTTTAGAAATATTTAGTTATCCCATGTTGGCGGGTGATAAAACAAAGGCACTTACCGGAGACGGGCCAGTTCCAGCAGTAATTAACCAAAGTTTGTCTGATCATTTTTTTTCAAATGCGTTGAAGGCTATTGAGAAGAAAATGATTTTCATTGATAGTACTTTTGATATAAAAGGAGTTATACAGATCCCCGAGAATTCTCATATACAGCCTGAAGTATTAATACCCTTTGAGTTTGGAGATTTTCAAAATGATTGGCAATGGCTTGATTTTTACACTTATATCCTGGTGAGGCCAGCTACTAACAAAGCACAGCTTGAGAAATCAATTAATACCATTGCAA
This sequence comes from Fulvivirga aurantia, assembly GCF_009711475.1. GTDB lineage: Bacteria > Bacteroidota > Bacteroidia > Cytophagales > Cyclobacteriaceae > Fulvivirga > Fulvivirga aurantia. The sequence continues at coordinate 780 of NZ_SMMD01000295.1, read as the reverse complement.
CTGATTTTATGGGAAAAGATCGTGCAGATCACATGAGGTTCAGCTTAATTTCCATAAAAAACATTCACTTGTCTTCAAATGCTCAAGATGAGTTTAGTAGTAAGGGAAGCCTGGTGGTTGTTAATACGCTTAAAATTATTGCTGTAGGCCTACTTTTAATTGCCTTTATAAATTACGTGAATCTTTCTGTAGTAAGAGCTATGCAACGATATCGTGAGATCGGTATGCGAAAAGTAGTTGGGGCTCGAAAACGGCAATTATTTGTTCAATTTATATTTGAGGCATACCTTATGATAGTCACTTCAGCTTTACTGAGTCTAATCATCATTCGACTTATCTTTCCTGTGTTCATTTATTTTATTGATTTGCCGATGACTACAACATCATTGTATCAACCTTTTTTTTGGGTTGTATTAGGTATAGTTGTGTTAGTAGGAGGGCTAGTAACAGGTATTTATCCAGCATTAATTATAAGTCGATTTCAGCCAACAGTTATTTTGAAAGCCAAATTAACCCGATCAGGTTTGAGAGGTAGATTGCGGAAGGTGTTGGTGGTATTTCAATTTTTTGTGTCAGCAGTTTTAATTATCAGTATATGGGTGGTGTTTCAGCAGTTGTATTTTATGCAATCACAACCGCTAGGAGTAAATATTGAAAATGTTCTGATTGTAAATCCAACATATTCTGAGGATGATCATACGATTGTCAGTAAGAATTTTGAAACAATGATCAGTCAATTTGCTCCAGCGGAAAAAATTTCAAACTCATATTTCATACCAG
>NZ_SMMD01000380.1 GCF_009711475.1 Fulvivirga aurantia | reverse complement strand
CGTTTATGTCATCTACCGCACATACAATTGATCAGCCCAAAAGAAGCATTTGGGATGGTGGGCAAGCACCACTAAAAGCGAGTTATGGTAAACTCATGATGTGGTTTTTCTTGCTTTCGGATGCTTTTACATTCTCAGCATTACTTATTACATATGGTCTAATTCGCTCAGCACACCCTGCATTTGAAGGTGCTGTTGGTGACTTTACCTTTTCACAAGACTATTGGCCAATACCGGAAATGGTATTTGAGGCAGTACCATTTCTACATGGTGTGCACTTACCATTGGTCTTCGTGGGTATAATGACCTTTATCCTGATTATGAGTAGTGTAACTATGGTACTTGCGGTAGAAGCTGGTCATAGAATGGATAGAAAAGCTGTTGAAAAATGGATGCTTTGGACCATCATAGGTGGATTAGTATTCTTAGGCTGTCAGGCTTGGGAATGGTCTCACTTTATTGTTGGAACTGGCGGTGGCGGAGCCGGCCTTTCGTGGAACGAATATGGTCCTCCGGATTTTGCAGCACTCTTTTTCTTCATAACAGGTTTTCACGGTACACACGTATTTAGTGGAGTAGTACTAAACTTTATCGTTTATTATAACACTATAACAGGTGTGTATGACAAACGAGGCCATTATGAAATGGTTGAGAAAGTAGGTCTTTACTGGCACTTTGTAGACCTTGTGTGGGTATTTGTGTTTACATTCTTTTATTTGGTTTAAAAATATAATTATATAAGATATGCATTCTGAAGAATCAACATCAGTTCAAGTACAGCCCGCAGATAAATCTAAGATTAAGAAAATCTGGGTTACAGCAGGTATATTAGCGGCAGTAACCGCGGTAGAATTCTTATTTGCCTTTACCATGGATGCTGGCGTACTTAGAACATCAATATTTATCGGACTTACTATTGTTAAAGCCGTTTATATCGTAGGCGAGTTTATGCACTTAAAGTATGAGGCCAAAGTATTAATTTGGTCAATTCTTATCCCAATGATCTTTGTAGTATGGATGCTTGTCGCATTCGTTTATGAAGGGGGTGCGTTATACGATGCAAGATATTAAAACGAGTTTGACGAATCATAAAATACAGGAGGCTAAGGGAAACTTTAGCCTTCTTTAATATATAGCAGTGAATAAATACCTCAAAGTAATTTTCTTATCAGCAGTTCTGCTTATTCCAATTGTTATCTTCTTGTTTTTGAAAACTTTTGGCGAAAATAAGTTTGACATCCCTATCTACTACGAAGAAGGAAAGCCGGACCATTGGCAGGACTGTTCAGCGGATAGTAAAAATGACCAGTATATGGTAAAGTTTGATGAGGACAAACTACCGTCAGCAGTGTTATTTCTTAAACAAACTCAAAGCTTCCAGTCTCTTGAAGTAAGCAATATCACAAATAGATTGCAAGATGCTGTGTCGGGTATGACTTATATAACCTATACTTATGATTCCGCATTGGCTGAAGAAAATAAGCAATTAAACTACCTTGATTCTTCTCAGTTTGTTAAGCAAATGAGATGTAATTTTGTAACTGATACGGTCAATCAGTTTGTGTTGATAGACTCTAAAAAAAGGATCAGAGGGTATTTTGATACCGAGCGGGACGAAATAGATAGACTTATAGTGGAGATGAAAATTTTGTTAGAAAATGAGCGAAACAATAAATAAAGAAGATAATAAGTATAATAAACTGATAATCGCATTATCAGTAATTATTCCTGTGGCAGTAGCCGTCCTCTTTTCAGTAAAGATTGAAGGTTATGATTTCTCATTCTTACCTCCGATATATGCATCGATAAACGGTTTGACTGCAATTCTGTTAATAGCCGGATTGATAGCTATTAAGAATAAGAAGATGAAAGTGCATGAGAACCTTATGAAGACTTGTATTGGTCTATCTGCACTCTTTTTAGTGATGTATGTGGTATATCATATGACAAGCGACTCTACACCCTATGGTGGTGAGGGAACCATGAGATATATTTACTTTTTTATATTGATCTCGCACATATTGCTTTCAATCGTGGTGATACCGCTTGTGCTATTTACTTTCGTAAGAGCTTTGTCAGAGCGATTTGATAAACATCGTAAGCTGGCTAGAATTACATTTCCAGTATGGCTATATGTGGCAATTACAGGTGTAGTGGTGTACATAATGATT
>NZ_SMMD01000345.1 GCF_009711475.1 Fulvivirga aurantia | reverse complement strand
CAAACAGGATTTTAAGGCATTGTTAATAGCTTCCTCATCGAGGTCCTGACCGATTATCACTAATTCATTCATCCTGTCACCCCATTGATCATCCCATTTTTTCATAATCTCGTGTTGATTGGCCATATAGGCATCATTCATCGCTCGCTCTCGCATAGGTAGTGCGGCCCACCATCGCCCATAAGGCTCCGCCTTGAGTGAGCCACCAGCCTGACTCCACAGCAAGGCCTGGTCTGGTCGTGAAGCTAGCCAGAAAAGCCCCTTGCTACGCACAACGTTGCCTGGCCAATTTTGATTTACATATTGCCAGAAGCGCTCAGGATGAAAAGGTCTGCGATCACGGAAGACAAAAGATGAAATGCCATATTCTTCCGTTTCAGGTGTGTGCTCATTGTTTAATTCTTTTATCCAACCGGCAGCCTGTTCTGCCTTGTCATAATCAAACATTTTGGTATTGAGAATAAGCTTTGGATCTATATTGCCATAGGAGGTTTTTACGATCTTAGCTTCAGGGTTGAGCTTGAGTAGCACACCTTCCAATGTCTTTAATTGTTCTTCAGATACAAGATCGACTTTGTTTAATAAGATAATGTTGGCAAACTCAACCTGATCGGTAAGTAGGTTAACGATGGAGCGCTGGTCTTGCGCATCATCCGTCATGTTGCGATCTACAATGGTATCTGCACTGCCGAAATCTTTAAAAAAATTAAAGGCATCAACTACCGTCACCATAGTATCGAGTCTGCTAAACCTGGTAAGGTCGTATAGCTCATCACCCGTGGCAAAAGAAAATGTCTGAGCTACGGGTATAGGTTCAGAAATACCGGTGCTTTCAATGAGCAGGTAGTCAAACTTCTTCATTTTAGCCAGGCGTTCGACTTCTACCATCAAGTCCTCTCGTAATGTACAGCAAATACAGCCGTTGCTCATTTCTACCAGCTTCTCATCAGTACGAGAAAGCTTTATCTCGTTTTGTACTACTTTGCTATCTACATTTACCTCACTCATATCATTTACAATCACGGCTACTTTAAGACCTTGCCTGTTATGTAAAATATGGTTGAGTAAAGTGGTTTTGCCCGCGCCCAGAAAACCACTGAGCACTGTAACGGGTAATTTTTTTGTTCCAAACATTTTTATTTTGATTTTGAGTGATTCAGGCAATCAGGATAATCTACCTTGGACTGCTTTATCTGTCTCCAATTGATAAGATGTGCTATTGCTACTATTGTTGCCCCGAAAGTCGTAAAAACGGCTTCGTTCCATTCTGCTAAGTGACCCGTACTAATCAGGACAAACCCCATCACCACAAGCACCAGGGCCTGTGGCTTGTGATGGTGTCTGCTGTAACCATGTATTAATGCAAAACAGGCAATTAAAAAGCTGGCTATAATGATTGCATATTCGACCCAGGGATTGTTCAAAAATTGAAGATTGGCCAAAGGAGCCAAGCTCAATAAAAAGGGAAGTGCCGCACAATGTATAGCACACAAGACAGAGGAACTAAAGCCTATAAGATCAAGGTGTAGCCCTACAAATCGAGATGTCCTGTTGTTTTTTAAATCTAACATAGTGCAAATATAGACGCTCATTAATTAAATGCAACAATGTTGCATTTAATTAAAAGTCTATAGATGACACTTCGTATTATTTAAGTTTTATTAATATGACCGATTGGTTGACTACTGCTCCAGCGTGACTTTACGTTCTACCGGATTAAATGGACTTGATACTAATTGACCATTCTCACCTAGCAACTCCAGCTTCACGGTAACCTCACCTATTGGCAAGCCTTCAATCTGATGAGGTGCCCATTCGTCAATCATGAATTCTTCGCCATTAATGGTCGCCCGTACCTTATTGCCTTCAGGTGATAAAGTAG
>NZ_SMMD01000575.1 GCF_009711475.1 Fulvivirga aurantia | reverse complement strand
TATTACTTTTCCTTATTGGTTTATTTATCGCTGTAAGTGGAGACATACAAACTGGCGCCATCATTGTCCTCTTTGGAGGTTTTACTATTTTGTCGGTAGCTGTTATACATCTTTTGTTTTGGCGCAATCCATCGCAATCCAGGTCAAAGCTTGCTATTATTCTCTTTGCTGTTTTGTTCAGTGTAGCAATTGTTTTCATTCATGGCTACAGTGTAGCAATTGATATGATGCTACTCTATCAGCTACCCGGATTTACTCCTGTGTATTACTTTGCTGGTATTTTGTTGCCTATTCTTTTATATTATTTCAGCACTCGGGTAACAAGTGGGTTCAAACATCATAAATGGATTGTCATTGGCACTGCCCTGGCGTCCTTCTTGAGTCTGCTCGGTTATTTAAGCCTGGCGCAAATTATTCCTAATCTTGTCAGGCTAATTTTCTACAGCTGGGTGTTTTTACTTTTCTTCTACCTGGTGCTTTTTATAAAGCTTATTATATCCGGAGATAAAGAAATTCGAAAAGAAAGCCTTCTGCTATTGATAATTACGGTGGTTATGATCAGTTTCTGGCTTTTTAGGTTTGCAATACCGGTGCCATTTTCTGACGGTCTGATGAAAGTTATTCTCTACTTTGGATTCGTACCCATATGCATTTTGCCCATTACGATCTTAATTACACGCAAGGTTTCATCTTTTGTAGTTTTCATTTTCTACTTCATACTGCTCGATTTCTACTTCATACAGTTTGATGCAAATTTCAAATACCTGGTTGATGTCGGTGTCAATGGTTGTGTAGGTTATTCAGATGCAACAGACTATTCTATTAATCGTGACCCTGGTACATCACTATCTAAGTTGCTAAGCGAGCCAACAGCGGAAGAGATAGTATCTGTGAGACATGCATGGCAAACCAAGGATTTTTCTGCTAAAGAAGTTGAAGTAGTGCATGCATATACTCGCCAAAATGGTGATTCAATAAAAGTAATCTCGCATCGCATTAATGGCGCTGTACACTATGGTGCTATTCGAATTCCTAAAAACCTGGATGTAAAGCAAGCGCCCATTCTATTGATGCTGGAGGGTGGTGGCACCGGATTGGATGTTGCCAAAATCGCAACTTTAACTGGTGGTAAATGTAAACAGGAGAAAAGTCAGTTTATATCCATTCTACCATCTTATCGAGGTAGCGTGATAAGAGGTAAAGATTTTTGCTTTAGGTCTGAGGGATATGCCGGAGATGCCTGGCTAGGACCAGCAGAGGATGCTGTGGCTTTTCTTGAAGCAGTCAAGCAGCTATACAATAAACCAGACAATACAAAAGTGCTGGCAAATGGCATTAGCCGAGGAGCAACTGTAGCACTTATTATAGGAGGACTCACCGACAAGCTAGACTATATTATTGCGACATCAGCTCACACCAACTTTTTAGATGAATATGTTACTGAAAATGAAATAGTTGGGCGATCATATGCCGCTGCATTTTACACCCCTACCTCCTCTCCGGAGCAAATCAGACAACGTATTTTGGCCAGTTCTTCTTACTTTTTTGCCGATAGCCTACCTCCTTTTGAGTTACATCAGGGGGCTAAAGATGAACGTAATACTGTGAGACATGCCACGAGTCTTCAAAATCGACTAAAAGAACTTGATAGAGACACATCAACCTATAAAATCTATATTTACGAAAATCAAGGGCATGGGTACGATGATGACAAGGTGGTATGCCAATCACTGAAAAGTTTATAAATAACTAAATATATAATTATAAAGATATATTTTTTAACAAAAGCATTCAAAGATCGCTCAATTTTCTTAGTTTAGACTGTTTGATAAAATCAACAGCTATGAAAACCAGTACTAAACGCTACATATTCGCCTTAGTAATTGTACTCTTAACACAAGTTAACTACACGCTACCAGCGCAGTCTAATCAACCCACTGATGAATTACAAGGCTTCAAGATTTTAGTCGAAAAAACAGCAGATGGAATAAAATTACAAGGCATTGAAGGCTGCAGCTGGACTGATCTGGCTTTTAACCTTAATAATGATCGTCCACAAGCCATCGCTGAATATGGTATGGCCGATTTTGAGGAAACCAAAAAAGCATCCGTTGATTCTGACTTTTTATTTACCATCATTAGAACTGAGAAAGGTATTGTTTTAAAAGGCCACAAGGGCACCGCCTGGACTGATCTTAGTTTCACGCTTTCAAACAACTCTACTCAAGCCATCAACGAGATGGGAATGATTGACTTATAACCACTTCAAATGTATAAACTTCATTTTTTAGCCCTGCTACTAGTTATAGCAGGCTGTAACTCTGAGCAAACGACTAGAGAAACAAAGCCATCTTACAATCGATATGTGGGAGATATTAATTTTGATTCGTCTACAGACGATGCCGATTTCTTAGTCTGTAATGGAGATGAAAATGTAATTCAATACTTCAATTCGGGTAATGGCTTACAGTACAAAGGTGAGAAAATTGCCATTTATGAAGCATTTAATAAAAGCTACGAGCCCGTAGATACTGATGAAAGTGGCTGGGTGCGCGTGAGGTTCATAGTTAATTGTGAAGGTAAAACCGGCAGGTTTAGACTGTTGTCTTCCGATTTTAATTATCAGGAGAAAACATTTGATAGTGAAATAACTGATCAGTTGTTGTCCATAGCACAAAAGCTTACCGGTTGGAGAGCACTACCTGGTAAACAAGGTGGTTTGGATTATTATCAATACCTGACTTTTAAAATAGAAAAAGGCCATATAATTGAGATTTTGCCATGAAGATAAAAACACTTTTCTTACTACCTCTCCTACTCAGTCTTGCTATAAGTGCCAAGAGTCAGCCAAATTGCAACGCTTTCTTATATATGGGCGATACCGTGAAATTTGATGCCTGTGAGAAAGCCATGGAAATAAGTGGTCACCACCAATTTAGCAGAGAGTTTCAGACCATTTTAGATGAATCAATCGCTATAGACCCTACTTTTGATTATGCATTTGTAGAAAAATCTGTGGCTTACCTCAAAAGTGGAGATTTCGTCACTTGGAAAGCTTTGATGGATAAAGCCGTGAGTCTTGATGCTGCCAGCAACTTAGGCTATAGAGGCTGGTGTCGCTATCAGTTTTTCAGAGATTATCAAGGTGCAATAGAAGACCTGGAAAGACTGAAAAATCTGCTAAAATACGACATAGGCAATTCACAAAACGGAGATTACCATTTGCAGATTGTAAGAGGCATATGTTACTCAGCCCTGGGCAATCATCAAAAAGCAATAGCAATTATTGAAGAGCAACTAGCCAAAGAAGATCACTATATCGGTAAATTTGATTACCTGCACCTCGGAGTAATTTACCTCAATATGGGTGAGTTTGAAAAGGCTTTGAAGGCCTTTGAAAATCAATCAAACGTAAATGACCTTGCTGAGAATCACTATTACATGGCGCTGGCTTACCAATCTCTGAAAAACCATGCTCAATATGTTTCCGCTCTTGAAAAATCAGTGAATATGTATAAACAAGGTTTAATTATGAGAGATCCTTATACGCATCCGCATCACAAAGTTTATCTATCAGAAATAGAAAAAGAGCTTTTGCAAGCACGTGGCTAAAGGGCGGGACTGGTTGCCATCACTCAAAAACGCATTGTCATTCCGGGCATGATCCGGAATCTTTTTAATAGAAACACTCAAATTAAGGAGAACCTGAACCAAGTTCAGGGTGACCACAAAATCAAAATTTATCCTTAGGGATGAGGTCTGCACACGACATCCATTCTACATCCTCAGAGTCCTCTGCGAGTGACTCTGAGGGGATTAGTAATCTCACATCATTAAAAGATGCCATCACTCAAAATCTATCGTCATTCCGGACTTGATCCGGAATCTTGTTAAAAGAACCACTCAAATTAAGGAGACCCTGAATCAAGTTCAGGGTGACAGTATAGTAAGAGAATGGCAGTTCTTAAAAGGTGAAAAGATCCCTCCATAAGGTCGGGATGACGGGGGTGAGAGAGGTGCCATCATCTAAATCGCATTGTCATTCCGGGCTTGATCCGGAATCTTGTTAAAAAAACACTCAAAGCAATTACAGAAAGATATAATAACTTGGGGTGATGGCATCTTTTCCTATACAGGTCATCCCGAGGAATCGAGGCCTGCCTGCTGGCATGGCAGGGATCTTTGAATAAAAAATGCACCAATTTAAAAGACCCTGAATCAAGTTCAGGGT
>NZ_SMMD01000463.1 GCF_009711475.1 Fulvivirga aurantia | reverse complement strand
GAGTTTTGACTCACTGGCTACTCATCTTGACAATGCCCCGAAAGATTTTTTCTCACCTTTTGGTAGAAAGAGAGAGAAAATTGAGCGCAAAAGAGAAAAGGCTAGAAGGGAAGCCGAAGAAGACAAGTAGCCAACCATTTACCGATCACTTAACCAATAACATTAAAATTTTAATGGAGGATATTGAATTCAATAGAAACGAGGATCAGCTAAAGCAAAAATTATTTCAGCTTAGCGAAAAAGCAAAAAAGACTAAACTTGGAGGAGGAGAAAAGAAAATTGCTTCTCACCATAAAAAGGGAAAGCTCACTGCCCGTGAAAGAATTGAATACCTTACTGACGATAAAAGTGAATTTTTAGAAATAGGTCTCTTTGCAGGAGATGGCATGTACGAAGATGTGGGCGGCTGCCCTTCAGGAGGTGTAGTTACTGGAGTTGGTTATGTGCAGGGCAGGCAGTGTGTAATTGTGGCAAATGATGCTACTGTAAAAGCCGGAGCCTGGTTTCCGATTACTGCAAAAAAGAACATGCGTGCACAGGAGGTGGCCATGGAAAATCGACTACCAATAATATATCTTGTCGATAGTGCAGGGGTTTTCTTGCCAATGCAAAATGAAATTTTTCCTGACAAAGAGCACTTTGGAAGACAGTTTAGAAACAATGCTAAAATGTCCTCCATGGGTATTGTGCAAGTAGCTGCTGTAATGGGTAGCTGTGTGGCTGGTGGGGCATATTTGCCTATCATGTCAGATGAGGCTATGATTGTCGATAAGACAGGCTCCATATTTTTAGCAGGCTCATATCTAGTAAAATCAGCCATAGGTGAAAGTATCGATAATGAAACACTTGGTGGTGCTACTACGCATTGTGAAATCTCAGGTGTTACTGACAATAAGTTTGAGAGTGACGAGGCTTGCCTCGACTATATAAAGTCTATCTTCAATAGGATTGGCAAATATGAAGAGGCTGGTTTTGATAGAGCTAAGCCAGCAAAGCCAAAACTTAAAGAGAAAGAGATACTTGGTATTATACCGGAAAGCAGAGTTAAGCCATACGATGTAAGGGATGTAATCCATCGCTTAGTCGATAAGTCTGAGTTTGATGAGTATAAAGAGCTTTATGGTCAGACTATAGTGTGTGGGTATGGAAGAATCGATGGCTGGGCAGTAGGTATAGTAGCCAATCAAAGAAAAGTGGTTAAAAGCAAGAAGGGCGAAATGCAGATGGGTGGAGTGATCTACTCTGACTCAGCAGACAAAGCTGCTCGTTTTATCATGAATTGTAACCAACGAAAAATACCATTGGTCTTTTTGCAAGATGTTAGTGGTTTTATGGTTGGAAGCAAAGCAGAACACGGAGGCATCATAAAAGATGGAGCCAAAATGGTAAATGCCATGGCTAACTCAACTGTACCTAAGTTTACTATAGTAATGGGTAACTCATATGGCGCTGGCAACTACGCCATGTGTGGTAAAGCTTACGACCCTAGATTGATATATGCGTGGCCAACTGCTCAAATAGCTGTTATGAGTGGGGCTTCAGCTGCAAAGACCCTTCTACAAATAAAAGTGGCAACACTTAAAGCAAAAGGTGAAGAAATCACTCAGGAAGAGGAAGAGAAATTACTAAAGGAGATTACAGATAAGTACAACGAAGAGTTGAGTCCTTACTATGCGGCTTCAAGACTATGGGTTGATGGTATAATCAGTCCACTAGAGACCAGAAATGTGATTTCTATGGGTATCGAAGCAGCCAACCACGCACCTGTGGAAAAATTTAATGTAGGGGTGATCCAAACCTGATCACCCCCAGCAAATGCTGAAATAGTTTTATTGAGAGGAAAAGTAGATGAAGAAAAGCGAGCTCCAGGCATTAATATCACTTCTTGATGATGAAGATCAAAAGATATTTACGCATATAGAAGAGAAGATAATTTCAATTGGTGAGACCATGATACCCATGTTGGAAACAGAGTGGGAGTCTAACCTCAATCCGCTGGTACAAAAACGAATTGAAGATCTTGTACATGCCCTTCAATACGACTCACTAAAAAATAAGCTTAAAGACTGGTTTGAATCAGATGATCCGGACCTTCTGAGAGGGATGTGGCTTGTAGCTACCTATCAATATCCAGATTTAGAATACAATAAGCTTAAGCAAGATTTGGAGCAGCTTTACTACGAGGCCTGGCTAGAGTTTAAACCCGATGCACATCCTTATGATAAGGTGAAGATTCTAAATAGTGTGATCTTCAATAAGATTAAGTATCGAGCCAATACCAAAAATTTTCATTCTCCCGGTAACTCCATGATCAATGTGGTAATGCAAACTAAAAAGGGTAATCCTATTTCACTTTGTGTTATTTACATGTTGGTGGCTCAAAAACTTAAATTGCCAGTGTATGGAGTTAATCTGCCCAATCTTTTTATTCTAACCTTTAAAGAAAAGGGAGGCACACAGTTTTACATCAATGCCTTTAGCAGAGGGCTTATTTTCTCACGTGATGATATTGACAATTACATCGCTGAGTTGCGCATGACACCTCAGGATGCCTTTTACGAGCCATGCACAACAAAAGATATTGTAAAAAGAACAATGCGAAATCTGGTAAATGCTTTCGAGAAAATAGGTGATCACGAAAAGTCTGAAGAGATTAAGACTTTGATGAAAGACACCATGGGTGAAACCTGATGGCTACTTTATAGTACAGCCTATTGGTCGCCCCCCGTCAGAAGCCGGTTTACCATTAAGTACATTATTGACATTATCTCTTAGGTATCTATCCTTTACATCATTCGCCACTTGCGGATTATTATCAATGGCACCATCGTAGAAGATAGAGAATTTATCACCAGCAGGCTTCAGAATAAATGCCTCAGGGCTTTTTCTGGCACCTAGTGCATTCATGGCTATTTTGTCTTTATCTACCAAGTACGGAATTTTAAGACCCCAG
>NZ_SMMD01000100.1 GCF_009711475.1 Fulvivirga aurantia | reverse complement strand
CTGATAATGTTATTCCAGGTGATCATGGTAGAATTTTTGGCACCAATGCCAAAGATCAGGATGACCTGATGCGTATACAAAGAGCCGTAATGGAGATTCCAGGTATTAAAGATGTGCTTCTAGACGAAACTGTATACCCTCGAGAGTTTACGGTACATACCACCAAACCAATAGCAGTAACTGATATTGAGCATGCGGTACAACGGTATAAATTTCATGCTATTCCTAAGGAGATGTTTCCTTTATAGGTGTAGAGATTTACTGTCAGAAATTTAGAAGCTTTTGTAGCTCCGGCAAGAATCGAACTTGCATCTACGGTTTAGCCCCGATTTGTGGCCTCTCTAGGAATCGAACCTAGATCAAGAGTTTAGGAAACTCCTATTCTATCCATTGAACTAAGAGGCCATTATTAACAATCGGGGTATCCATTGAACTAAGGAGCCATGCTTACTGCCTCAACAGCACCCTTCTATAAGTCTACTGATCTATTCAGTTTATTAA
>NZ_SMMD01000421.1 GCF_009711475.1 Fulvivirga aurantia | reverse complement strand
AGCTGACTATTTACATTAAAAAATTTGTATACGCCTGCATCATTCGGTAATAAATTTCGCTGATCAATGGTATACTTGGGTGATTCCATATGTAGTCAATTACTGAAACTGATCCATGTCATTCGGATCCCATTGTTTTTCTACCTGCACAGAGTCTGCTTCTTCAGTGCTACCATACTGACTACAATCAAGTGTGATGTCAAGTCCGCCCGGAGGTCTTTTGAATGGCCCTTTCTCGTAATTTAACTCTTCATCAGCATAAACCTTCATCATGTATTTATCCCAAATCGGACGGGCAGTTAGTCCACCCTGGCCCAATATCCAGCTTCTGAAATGAATGCTTCTCTCGTCACCTCCGACCCATACGCCAGAGACCAAATCTTTGGTAACACCCATATACCAACCATCTGAGGCGTTATTGGTTGTACCGGTTTTGCCACCTATTTCATTATCAATTTTAAGCTCCATACTCAAACCTCTTGAGGTACCACCAACTTCATCTACTCCTCCTTTCAGCATATATAGCATTTTATAGGCCGTCTGCTGACTAATAGCCTGCCTTGTTTCAGGCACAAAGTTTTGAATTACATTACCATTCTTATCTTCAATTTTAAGTAGGTAATTAGGCTTTGTATAAATACCAGAATTAGCGAAAGTGCTATAAGCACCAACAAGTTCGTATACAGAAACATCGTTTACACCCAAAGCCAGAGATGGTACTGCATCGAGATGACTTTCAATCCCCACTCTTTTTGCAAAATCAACTACATTTTCTGGTTTAACTTCTTTCATGAGATAGGCTGTGATTGTATTTACCGACCTTGCCATACCCTGCCTAATGGTCATTTTTTCACCAGTACCATATTTACCATCAGCATTAGGTGGAGACCATGTTGGAGGGTCTCCCGGCACCTGAAAAGTAACCATCACATCTCGCACTTCATAACAAGGTGTATAGCCTTGCTCAATAGCTGTGCCATATACAAAAGGTTTGAATGTTGATCCTGGCTGACGTTTACCTTGTCTTACGTGATCATATTTAAAAGCTCTGTGATTGATTCCACCTACCCATGCTTTGATCTGACCGGTATGAGGATCCATGGACATCATACCCGTATGTAAGAAGTGTTTATAATACCTAACAGAATCTAACGGACTAAACACCGTGTCTTTGTCACCATCCCACGTAAACACAGTCATTTTACGGGGCTTGTTCATCATTATTTTCAATGAATCTGAATCTTCACCGTACTTTTTTACTAAGGATTTGTAATGATGAGTTAGTTTAAACCTTTTTTCTACAAAATTTGGTATAACCCGACCTGTCTCGGTGCTTATCCATGGGTCCCTTCCTTCCCAGTGCTCAAAAAACTTTTCCTGAAGAACAGCCATGTGTTCCTGTACGGCTTCTTCTGCATATCTCTGCATTCGGCTATCGATAGTGGTGTATATCTTTAAGCCATCCTCGTAGAGGTCGTAATCATTTTCCTTACACCATTGTAATAAGTCTCTCTTAATTACTGTTCTGAAATACGTTGCTAAACCTTTATTTTGGTTGGCTACATCATAACCTGAAAGATCTATCGGTAGTGCTTTCACAGAATCTAATTCTGCTGCCGATAAATGGCCATGACGGTATAATTTATTGAGTACTTGATTTCTCTTAACTATAGAGCGATCATAATTAAGAATTGGATTAAATGCTGTCGTTCCCTGCAAAAGACCGATAAGTGTCGCTGATTCCTGGTAATTGAGACTATCTGTTGGTTTGCCAAAAAACGTTTCTGCTGCCGTTTTAATACCAAAAGAATTACTACCGAATGATACGGTATTAAGATACATGGCAAGGATTTCCTTTTTCGTAAAATTTCTTTCGAGCTGTGCAGCTATTATCCATTCTTTAGTTTTAATGATCAATTGCCTTAGTCCGGGTACGTTATACAGGTGACCCTCATTTTCAGACATTGTCTTAAATAAGTTTTCGGCCAGCTGCATAGTGATGGTACTACCACCACCGGCATATTGCATGGTAATTACTCCGGTGACTGCACGTAAGAGACCTCTCAAGTCGATACCAGAGTGCTCTTCAAATCGATGATCCTCGGAAGCTAAAAGTGTATTTACCAATTCTGGAGACAATTCACGATAACTCGCCTGACTTCTATTAAAGCGCCAGTACCTACCTAAAGACACCCCATCAGAAGTAATTAACTCTGAAGAAAGGTCATTTTCAGGATTTTCTAATGCCTTGATACTTGGCATGCCTCCATATAGGCCAAAAGCATCAACACTTACTGAGTAGAAATATAGTGGTAATAAGATTATTGCGCTTAGGCCAATAATCCAGGCGACTCTTACTATTACTTTAAAGAGTTTACGTGGCTCATCAAAAATTTGCTTAAAGTTCATTGCCATAATGTTTGTCAAAAAAGCCCAGGTATGCTTCCCAATCTTTACTCTGATAGAGTATGTTAAAATTATCTTTAGTGATTACAAATTTATGGAATTTTGAGTTCTGAGTTTTCTCTGAGATCACATCTCGTTGTTTAAAATCGTTGAAATA
>NZ_SMMD01000531.1 GCF_009711475.1 Fulvivirga aurantia | reverse complement strand
TATATTGATGGCTGTCAATATTTTTTACAGCGTTTATAGATACGATATGAAGTGGATTTATAGCTTAAAGGAGAAAGTTAAAATAGCACTGGCATTGGCGGTTGTTTTTTTGCTCGTGCTTATGACAAACACCATCAACAAAAATCACTTTGCTGAGCTGCAAGAGTCGTTTACCTCGGTGTATAAAGACAGGCTGTTGGTAGAAAATTACATCTACAAGCTTTCTCATGAGTTGAATACAAAGCGGGTCAATCTTTTCAATCATGTAAATGCGAGTTACAACCTAACAAAGGCTAATGAAAGAATTGACGCGTTAATCACCAACTTTGAAAACACACTCCTGACAGAAGACGAAGCCAAATTGCTTGATGGCTTTGTAGAACATGTCGAAAGACTAAAGCAAATTGAAACAGCATACATTAAAAATGATGATGATGCAGCTACCTACAGAGCGCTCCAAAAACAATTTAATCTATTAAATAATGACCTTTCATTGCTGTCTGACATACAACTGGAGGAAGGAGAAAGGCTGTTGGAGTCGTCAAACAACATCGTAGCTACCAACCATTGGTATGCGCAGTTGGAGATTATTTTATTGATAAGCATCGGCCTTGTGATCCAGGCCTTGATTTTTGCCTCGAAGTCTCTCAAGCCTAAAGTCCCGCAAAACGAACAGCTGAATTGACCCGGTAAAACTTTGCAATAGCCGTATAAAAAGTATCTTTATTGTTTTAGAAACAGTAGCATACGACTTAATCAGGCCAATATGGATTTCATTAACAAGGTAAAGTGGATCACGGGAATCGTTTTAGTTTTTATAATCGTACTTACGACCAACCTCATTGACAAAGACAATTTCAACAGGTTAAGACAATCTGTAATTACTATTTATGAAGATAGGATCGTGGCCAATGACTTGATTTTTGAAATGACAATTCTGATGCAGAAAAAGGAAATGGCCATTGCTGTCAATGATTCTGCGTTCTTTAAAAATGAAAACATCGAAGTAAATCAAGCGTGGGAAGCCTTGATAGAGCGGTATGAGCAAACCAAACTAACCAACAAGGAGCAGAGGTTATTTAATGAGCTGAAGGAGCAAAAGACCGAGTTGCTGGCCTTAGAGAGCGAGTATGTTGCTTCTGATTTTAGTTCATCTAACAGTACGATCGGTAAGATAAACAGTATCGTAAATAATTTGTCTGGCTTATCTAAAGTGCAACTAGACGAGGGCAAGAGGCAGATGGAAATAAGCAACGAGACGATGAAGACCATTGACCTGTTTACGCAAGTAGAAATTTTATTTCTGGTGGTGATGGCTATACTGATTCAAATCATCATCTTATACAAGCCAAAAGACTAGACTCACTTTTTTGAATAATTTAATTACCAATGAGTTTTTATGAAACATAAAAGACTCAATGTCCTTTGCGTTACTAAAACCTCACCACTAGGTGGATTTTCGACATGATAGAGATTGTAAGTCCCTTTCAGAGCGGGTTGAAAATGGTGACGGTAGCGTAAGCCAAGCATTATCCAATGCACGGGGTGAATTTGAGTTGATATTTCCATAAAGCCTTTGACCGCCTCATCTAATCTGGAAATTTCATAATCAAAAATACGTTCTGAACCTACCATGGCACTACTGCCAACCTCAGATCTAAAATAATAAGTAAACCCACCACCCAGGTATATTGCCAGGTCTGGGAAACTACTTTTGAAGCTAATAGACCTACCAAAAACAAGATGAGCAGAAGTATATATGGTATTATAATTAGGGTAACTGGAGTAAAAATCCGGATCTCTTCTAGTGCTTAAAGTGTCGAATTCCTGCAATTTGAGCCAATATCCTAGCGTACCCGCTGACCCGCCATACTGTAAGGACCAGGTATCATTAATATTTTCCTGTACAAAGAAGCTTAAACTACCGGATGGGGCTGCGGGTCTTTTGAGAAACGGTTCTGCCCTAGGAGAATATTCCACCCGATTACCAATGTCACCGGTGAAGCCTAAATAAATCTGGCCGTAAGAATATAGATTGCTGCATAGCAAGAATATCAGAAGAATCTTAGGTAACATCTAATTATAAACGCTATATATTCAGCCTTAAAAACGCTATTAATTAAAGAGAACTACCACAATTTAGTGAAAGGAAATATTAATCAAAAAATAAAAAATCAGTTTAATACTCTTGTGATAGGGTGCGCTAAATAGCGGCAGTCAGTTCTTCTTCTTTATTAGTTTCTGTTTTGCTAGATATAATATCCTCTATGATCGAAAGGTGATGTTGCGTATGGATTTTGAGAAATTTCTTTGCTTCATCTCTTGTAAACATGCCCATAGCGTGGTGTGAGAAAAAGGCGTGAGTCGGAAGGGTTTCAAACAGGATCAGGTTTTTCTTGGCCTCTTCGAGTTGTTCCAGTAATATTTTTGAAGTTACTTTTCCATCAAAAGTGACAGCTTCCGGAGCTTGCGCTATGCCACGTTTTATGATTTTATTTTTTAACACCCATTGGCGAGCAGGATTTTCCTCAAACTTATAGCTCTGAGGATCAGATGTTTGTAAATCGTTACAAATTTTATTTATCACGCGTAGGCTGTGGTCGATATGCCAGGCCACAGAAGCAGAAGACACTTCCGGATTACACGCATCTTTAAATCTCATGGCAACGGAAAGACGCGCCAATTTTCGCATTAACTTCATGGTGTGTTTTTAAAGCAGACAACTAATATAATTGAAATATTTAAAAATTGCGAACATAAAATAATGTGGTTGCAATGCCAAAGTTGTCATCTGAATTATTTTCCCTTCAGAAACACATCAGGAGTAAGCTTTTGGCTAAACTTGAGAATAAAATTTTATTTTAGAATTTTTATCTCACCGAAATAGTGTGTGATAAATAGTGTAACTGTCTCATTGACAGGAGCATGGAATAACCATTCATATAACTAAGGCGAATAAAAAAACATAATTGTATTTTTTCCTTTTACTTTGTGTAATCATTATATAAACCAAAAAAAGAAAATGACTATAGACGGAATTATCGAAAGACTTAAAAGTGGAAACGAGCGTTTTGTGTCTGACAAACTAGAAGGTAAACTTCAGGATACTTCAAGACGTGATGCTTTAACTGGCGGACAGGAGCCATTTGCTATTTTACTTAGCTGTGCTGACAGTCGTGTAGTACCTGAGTTGGCGTTTGATACAGGCCTTGGTGAGTTGTTCGTAGTAAGAGTAGCGGGTAACGTAGCCAATACTTCTTCTATTGCAAGTATTGAGTATGCAGTGGCTCACCTTGGTACGCAAGTGATTGTAGTTATGGGGCATGAGAGCTGTGGTGCTGTAACTGCTGCTATGAATGGCGGAAATAATGGGCACAATATCAATCACCTGTTGAGCCATGTAACACCTGCGCTCGCTGCATCTAACGATGGAGCTAACGTAAATGATGTAGTAAAGAAAAATGCGGAACTTACCGTTGAAGAACTTACAAGCAGATCTTCAATCTTAAAAGATGCCGTAGACTCTGGTAAGCTTAAAATCGTACCAGCTTATTACAACCTCGGTTCGGGTAAAGTAGATTTTCTATAAGCCAAGCAAATAAAAAAGAGGCCGTCTCAAAAGGTGTAAAACAATTCCTTTAGGTCATTCTGACGAAGGAAGAA
>NZ_SMMD01000659.1 GCF_009711475.1 Fulvivirga aurantia | reverse complement strand
AATACTTCTGCTTCTAACACCAGTTTATATCGGTCGGAGTTTATACGAGTGGGACAATGCAATTAAGAAAATGAAGTACGAATTTGAACGTGAGATATACTTTTTATTAAAAAACGCCTAATAACATGGCCTACCATGTCCCACAATACTTTCCAGGTAAGTTCAATGCAATTGACGTTTTGCCTGAAATAACAAGAACTATATTAAGGATTAACATATGTGGGCGCGGACCAAAGTTAATTCATATAAACTAGAAGATTTGAAAAGAAAAATATGAAACTCTCCATTCTGAAGGTAATATTTCTGCTCATATCCTGCTGCCTTTACGGTCAGTCTCAAGAAGAAATGATTAAAGACATTCGCGAACATTTCAATTTTGTAGAGCGCAGTCTTGACAGCTTTCAGGTAAGGGAAGAGCTAACTTTTGAAGAGTCAACAGATGGAGCAACCATTAAGAAATATTATGACAATGACGAATTAGTTAAGGTTCGAATTGAATATTTAGGAGAGACTGGCAAGCTCTACAGGGAGTTTTACATTGACAACCTACAACTTCTATTCGTTTTTGATCAAGAATTCAAATACAATATGCCTTATTACATGGATGCCAAGAAAGCTAATGAAATGGGGTTTGATGAAGCATATGACCCTAACAAAACTAAAAAACATGAGCACCGGTATTACTTCTACAACAACAAACTAATCAGATGGATCAACCCAGAAGGAGAACATCAAACAAGCGCCAACTCTCAATGGGTTGAGAAACAAAAATTCTATCTAAACGAACTTTTAAATCTTAAATAAAAGGAACTAACGATTTATCGCATGGCCGTATTTAGCATTATGCAAAGTAACGGCTGATTGATGCTTTGAATGCATCACCAGATTCGCTAATTTCAATGCTATTTAAAAGCATGCAGGCCCCAGCGCTATAAATGAGTCTTATTTCTTAATCTTGAATGACGAAAGCATACAATATCGATTGGTTGAAAGAGGAATTTGAAAAGGGAAACCCCCTCAAATACCTGTTCTTTTGGGGGCACACTTCGCCCCAAGATCAAACGGTTGGAAATTGGTGTTTGAGTCAATGGTTTGAGAGTCCTTTTGAGGTAAACGGCATAACATATAAAACAACAGAGCACTGGATGATGTCGCAGAAAGCCCTATTGTTCGACAACTACGATATTCACCAAAAGATCATTGAATGCAATAAGCCTGGTGAAGCGAAAGATCTAGGAAGGCAAGTAACTGGATTTGATGAACAAGTCTGGGTATCAAACCGCTACTCAATTGTGAAAACTGGGAACATTAATAAGTTCAGCCAAAACCAAGAACTGGGTAATTACCTCCTTAACACTAAGGACAGAGTATTAGTAGAAGCAAGTCCAGTAGATACAATTTGGGGAATTGGATTATCAAAAGACAGTGAAGATGCAACAAACATCTATTCGTGGAGAGGGCTAAACTTGTTGGGGTTCGTACTCATGGAAACTAGAGATTTTTTCAGAGAACATGGGTTCTTTCAAATTGCTGACTTCCAATTCCGCACGCCTTGGAACGAATTTCCTGCAATTGATGCAGTAGACATCTTTTGGCGCATGGGCAAAGGAGAAGATTTCATAATCAACTTTTTTAAAAACTATCAGAGTTTGACAAAGTCTGAAAAAGTAAAATTCCAAATTGCTAACCCTGAACCTAAGAACTGGAGAGGCTTCTTTGAGGAAATAGAGCTAAATCACTGAATCGCATGAAAATCAACTTGAAGGTTACGCTACTTATCAACGTTTTAGTACTTTTTCTCACTCAACTCATCTTTATACCTGGTCCGAGCGTTCTATTTCGACCAGCAAACTGGATTTTCAATGCTGCCCAACTTGCCTCAATTGCAGGAATTCTTTTGACTCTAATCTTAATAGTCTGGCTATTGGTTGAACGATTTGCATTTAAGAAATCCAAACAACGAATTTTGAATTCATTTGGATTCCTCATTCTAACCCTTTGTATATCAACATTTTTATCAACCACTTATATATCTTCGTTCACAAGCGATTTAAGTAGGAATCTGGCAATCAGAGAGGCTAACCTATTAATTCATAAAATTGAAGATTATAAACTAGCAAACGGAACATATCCACACGAAATTGAGGAACTGAATACAGAAATTCCAAACCCATCACCTATTGGGATCAAGAAATTTCATTACGAACGAACTGAACAATCGTACAAGCTAACTTTTCAACAAAATGTGATCATGGGTTTCAACTTTGAAGTTGTAACATATGACCCCAATAACCAACACACAACAAGAGGAGAAATGCCAACATTGTACGACACTCCATACCAAAACTGGAAGTACTACATCTACGATTAAATTCGCTAAAAATGATATAGCATGGTATAGTCATCTACAAGTGTTGCTAAACATCCCGCTTATCTACCGACACATAAGTGATGTACTTTCTACAATCTTCTTCTCTCGGGGGATTTTACCTGTATGATGCAGTATGTATCTGATACTTTGAATGTACTGGCAGATTCGCTATTTTCAATGCTATTTAAAAGCTCGGAGGCCAGAGCGCCAAACTTGGGATTTAGCCACAAATTGACCACCACAACCAAGATGAAATATATATTAATTCTATTTCTATTAACATCAATTAATCAATCAGGAATCTCGCAAGAAGTCGAGATGATCACAGATTGGAACAAAGCAACTGAACTCGCTAATCAGGAAAACAAACAAATACTGATCATTTTGACTGGAAGTGACTGGTGTACTCCATGTAAAAAAATGGATAAGAAAGTCATAAATCAGCCAGAATTTCAAGAGTACGCCAGCCAAAGACTAGTTTTATTCCTTATCGACCTTACTAAGGAGGTAGTATTTGATAGTAAAAACCCGACTAACAAAGATTACGAAGTATTCAAAAAGAAATATGAAACTAATGAATTGCCCTCCCTCATTCTAACTGACACGCATGGAAAGAAGATTAAAGTACTAGAAGGGAAAAAATTTGATTTAGAGAATGTTATGAATCAACTTTCAAACAACAACGCACTGTAAAGCACATGCGCTAAAGCGTAATTTGGGTCATCATATAAAAATATATAAATACTGAAAATGAGTTGGTTAGACCAATTTTACTCGTTGATTTTCATTACACTTATTTCTCTAACTGCTTATTTATTAGGTTTTATACTTAGAGGTACAAGGAAAAAGAAATTCAAACTGCTTGAACCGCTAATTGCCTTAGTACTTGTGTTGCTTTATTTATTAATAAGATGACGTTCTAACATAATAGTAGTCTGCTGCCAATGAGCTCTTATATAGCGGTTCATATCAATTCTCCAACAAATGCAAACTATTACATTTCGAGATGATAGGTTTTAAAATCTTCGATGATGGCCTCTTTTTCATTCTCAAAATCTTTGGGGTCGTGCTCACCTAAATAGATATCAGTGTATAATACGTTGGTACTAATTTTCTTATCTTCCATTGCATACACTGAGAAACTAATATTTTCTGTTTCTGAATACTCATCATAGAATGTAAAAACGTAAAAGCTATACTTGGTGTCGTTAATCGTCTCTTCAAACATATCTACATAGGTCATTTTCACATCGTAATAGTCCTCATAGGTTAGACTTGATCTAATATACATTCGCGAAATAGTTACCATGTCAAGGTACTTTGTAATGAAATCGATGTGCCTTTTGTCTTCAATACGATCAAGCAAAAACTCAGCTTCTTCCTCATATCCTAGCACCTCCTTAACAATCTTAGACTTTACAGACATATCCGCATTTAAATAACCAAGTAAACCTACCATCTGCAGCATGGAGGCTTTCGCTTTTAGGAGCCTATCATATTGCCCTTTAAATGACTTTGCCTTTGCACCACTTGCTAAACTTAATTCTAGTAATCTATCGAGGTAGTAAACATCCCAGTTATAATCTGTTTCAATATTTATAGTATCCGCAACTGCCCTGAAACTATTAGAAAAATCCTCTTCATATGGCTTCAAGTTATCCTTAGCTAAATCTACATTTTGGTTATAGTCTGAAAGCAATGAACTAATAATATTCCTATTTTCAGGCTCCTCAAAAAAGGTCATGATCATAGGTAAATCTGGCGACAGCATGCTTAAACTGTCTCTATAAACCTGAAAATCGGAATAGTCCAACTCACTTGTTTTCTGTACAAGCAAATCCTTATATAGGTTAAATGAGAGCTCTGTTTGCAAGGTTTGAAGCTGTTCCAAGACAGCCGACTGATAAATTGGATTTTCAGCAAATAATTCCTCATAGAATCTTATGGCCTCAGCATGCTCCAGAGCACCAATTGCCTCGATCATGGCATTTCCAGGACTACCCCAGCTTCCTTCGTCCAGCAAAATACCTGAAAGAAGTACTTCCTTGAGTTTATAGGCGTCTTCATTTATAAAAGGGTAATTAGCCAATATACCTGATGCCTGCTCATACGCGGCTGTATCAGTAGATTGCACCATGTTTAATAGTGTGTCGAGCTTAGATTCAAAAAGATTAAACGGCTTACTTTTTTTGATAGTAAAAGATTCGAGAATCTGCTCTGCATAAGAAGACTCAATGTCTACAGGAGTAGTAACATATAATGAATATACCTTATCACCTATCCATTTAATAAATTCATAGGTAGTGTTACTGTAAGCTGAATCTTGATAAACTGTTTTTAAATAGCCTGCTTTTTCCTTATTTACAGAATCCACCTTCAATATGTGCTTTCCGTCTACGCCTTCGCTGTAGTAACTTATTAAACTATCTGTGTTATTAAAAAATCCTAACTCATTGAAGTCATACTCATATAAAAGTGTGGATATGCCGGTAGTTTTATCCAGAGAGCTATGAAGTATCAAGGTATCTAAGTTATTATCGTAAGATTCGATACCTGAATAGCCATAGTCATGACACACTACCATTGAAAAATCATCTGTTTCATATGTTACTAAATCGGGTTCTTCCCACGGCAAAACCTCCCATTGAAATAAAAATTTTTCTATTTCCTCAGTAGGTTCACCCGTGTATTGTGATGTCCAATAATAAACGTAATTACCTCTCGCAAAATGCACTTCTTTAATCGTCACGGAATCCTGCATTACATATTCGCTTGAACTTACTTCATACCCTTGATGGTTGAAGATACTATCCTCTACTAAAGTGGCATTGTACTCTTCTTTATTAGAATTGATGAAAGTTTCACGTAAATCCTGATCAGTAGCAATTTTGTATT
>NZ_SMMD01000417.1 GCF_009711475.1 Fulvivirga aurantia | reverse complement strand
GCCAAACAAAGGCTTAGACCAGCTTACACAGCTTGTAGAAAAAGAGCAAGTGAAACCTATAATCGATGGCCCTTACGAGTTTAATAAAATTCCAGAGCTCATTCAATATTTTGGTGATGGCAAACATAAGGGCAAGGTGATCGTAGAGATTGATCCTGAATAATCTAAAGCCCTCTCCTATTCAATTTCGGCAGTTTTAAATTTCGCATCATATTTAATATTAGTACCTTATCTTCGGTTATAGCTCAATTTGACTATGAAAACAATCACCTTATTACTAGTTCTAGCCATTTCCTTCTCATCCAGTGCTCAATCCATTGCTCCGGAGAAGGCGAGGCAAGACCTTCAACAACTCAAAGAGGCAATTGAAACTTACAACCCTGCCCTTTTACTCTATAATCCTGATTTTGTGGCGAAGGCCGAGGCGGTGATCGAAAAGGTAAATGGTGAAATTTCACTTATCAAACATTTTCAAAATGTAAGCGAAATTTGTGTCTTAAGTAATGAAGGGCATTTTGCAATTGGCAAATGGAGTGATGAGGTTCATGAAGGTTTTTTAAACAACACCTACAGATACCTGCCTCTTTCTATAAATATTATTGATAATGATCTTATCGTAAGGATCGACAATAGCATGGAGAAGCAACTCGAGCAGGGTGATAAAATTTTGAGTATTAATAGAACAGAATCATCCCAAATACTAGAAAGCCTATACAGACACATACCTGCAGATGGTGAAATTTTAACTTACAAAAACAGGAATATCGAATTAGGCTTTTCGTGGATGTACTATTTATACATCGATCAACCCGAAGAATTTGAGTTGGAGGTAGAAAAATCAAATGGCGAAAGGCATTTAGTGAAGATTGAAGCTTTAGAAAGAGATACTCAATTTGATAATTATGCAAAGTAATACCCTGAGCGCAGTCAAAAGGTAAATGCAGCATCTCCTTTCCACACACTCACTTACAAGGGGTCAGTGGCACATCTCGTCTTACCTTCTTTTGATAGACAGCTGATGGAAAAGCATAAAATCAAGGTAAAAAGCTTCTATAAAGACATATTTAATCAACTAAAAACCAACGACATAAAAACCCTGGTCTTAGACCTAAGAGACAATACCGGAGGTCGTAACGAGTTTGCCGAAGATATGGTACCGTTTATTCTTAAATCAGAGAATGACACTCCGTACCTTAAAAAGACAATATCATGGGAAGGCAAGGAAAAAATATACGATATGCCTAAAGCTTCGAAAGATGTATTCTCTGGGAAAATTTTCGTTTTGGTAAACGGCAGAACCTATAGTGCCGGTAGTATGCTCACGCGTTACCTTAGAGAATTTGCACAAGCCACTGTAATAGGCGAAGAAACAGGCACCAGATATGAAGGCTTTGCTGCAGGTTCGAAACAATTCGTAACGCTCTCTAACAGTCAACTGAGAATTGGTATCCCACGTTATCACATCACATTTCCGCCCAGCGAAAAGCAAACCACCTCTAACCGAGGTCTAATCCCTGATTATACTGTAGAATATAAGATTGAAGACCTAATCAAGGAGAGAGATCTGCACCTCGAAAAAGTGCATGAATTGATAGACAGTAACGCACCTTAGGTTTTTAATCCACGTAAAATGCTATCTTAAAATGAGTCTGCATTAGAGCCTATGAAATGCTTAACACTATTTCTTATAAATAGCCTTTTCTTCTGTTTAACTACATTAGGACAACCCACAATCTCTGATAACCTGAAGATTGCCTTTGTCTCCTACAAAACTGGTTCGGCAGAAATTTACTTAATGAACCCAGACGGAACAGATGTTGAGCAAATAACCAGCTCTCCGGAAAACAATAGTTTCCCCTTCCAGATCGACAACAAAACCATTGGTTTTACTCGCACCGATTCATCAAATAACTCTGAAAAATTTAAAATTAATATTTATACCAAAATAGAAACTCCACTTGAGCAAAAGCCTCTGCGAGATTCTTCCAAATGGGAGGTTAAAACACCCAATGGTAAGTTGATAGCTTTCATTCGCTCAAATGATTATAGTGATCGTGAATTATTCGTGTATGATCTGGAAAGCGACATTGAGCGTAAACTTACATACAATAATAACTCATCACACAAGTCGTTATCAGTCGGTTATTCTTGGTCATCAGACAATAAGAAATTACTATTCATGAGTGGTGAAGATTGGTACAATCAAGTAATGAGGATCTACGATGTAGAAACAGACAGTATTTATCAAGTGACATCTAGAGGTTATATGAATGCAGGCATACGCTGGCTTGATAACCAAAATGTAATAGCCAACCTCAAGATAAGGGATGAAACAACTTACGAAATATATCGAATAAATGTAGAATCAGGGAAGATAACGGCACTTACAGAAGGTATTAATCTACACCCAGATGTTTCGCCAGATGGTAAGTGGATTGTATTTGAAAGCCAACGACATGGCAACCATGGCGAAGTTTACATCATGAAACCCGATGGATCAGAGCAAATAAGACTCACCAACAATCCTGATT
>NZ_SMMD01000748.1 GCF_009711475.1 Fulvivirga aurantia | reverse complement strand
GTAGCTAAGCAGTACCATTACTCAAACAAGATTCCATTAAATGATTTAATAAATGAAGGTAACCTTGGATTAGTAAAGGCTGCCAAAAGATTTGACGAGAAAAGAGGATTTAAATTTATATCGTACGCAGTTTGGTGGATTAGACAATCAATCATTCAAGCGTTAGCAGAGCATTCAAGAATTGTTCGTATTCCTTCTAACAAGATTGGTGCATTATCTAAGATCGATCAGGCATCTTCTGTATTGGAGCAGCAGTTTGAAAGAGAACCAACCGATGAAGAATTAGCAGAGCTTCTTGACATGACTATTGATGAAGTAAGAACTACTGTTAGATCTCAAACAAAACAAGTCTCTATCGATAAGCCTTTCTCAGAAGATGAGGGTAGCTCATTACTAGACGTAATGGAAGATGAAGATAGCAATGAAGTAGACGATATCGTTTACAGCGACTCTTTAAAGCGTGAGGTGATCAGGTTACTATCTACACTTACTGAGCGTGAGCGTACTGTAATCAGCCAGTACTTTGGTTTGAGTGAAACACCAAGCTTGTCACTAGAAGACATTGGAGAAAATCTTGGTCTTACCAGAGAGCGTGTAAGACAGATAAAAGAAAAGGCTCTTAGAAAATTATCTAAGAACCCTAAGAACGAGTTGTTGAAGCCTTACTTAGCTAACTAATCTCAACAATCTTTTATAACTTATTGCGAGAGGCCAGGAATTAATTTCTGGCCTCTTCTAGTTTATTCCTTTCTGTTTGTAAATCTCTTCTCAACTTCATCTGCTTATCAAGGGCAGTTCTTTTATACTCTTCGAAGTCATGATGTAGTTTCTCATACTCCTTAACCTTTACCCTTGCTATGCGATTATTGTCTTTGTACTTGTAAAGAATACCAGCCAAAACAATAATAAGAGCACCAATCGTAAAGAAGCTAAAGAAGATGAAACTACTTTTACTTACATCAAGACCAAAAACTTCAATTGTACTGATTTGAGTTTCTAACTCCTCAATCTGTGCATTCTTAGTCTCCAGTGTAGAGTTAATATCTGTAATCGTATTATCTTTTGATTTACTATCATTTGCAATAGTGGCCTTCTCTGCTTTCAGATTTCTTACACTATCCATGGTCATATTCCAAAAGGCATTGAGCTTGCTTTGGTCTATTACCTTATAAGATTTAAAAGTTTCTGAGTCCTCTTTAAGGCTTTCAAACTGTTCGTCTAGTGTTTGACTATAGCTAGTCGTTGCAATGGCAATTGCTATTAGCGTATATAAAACTTGCTTCATTTGCTCGATTTTTAACTTATTTTGATTCTATTATACAAAGATAGCTAAGTGAAAGTGATAATGCAGTTTTGAGAAATTAAAATAAAAAAATGTATCGCTCGATACACCTTAATTTCGATTAATCGCCATTATAATAGACGGCAGGTAAGAATGTAGAATTTGAAAGCCGTTGTTAAAGCCTTTTAAATCATCATAGTATAGGTTATAACAGTGCCCATAAACTAAGTTGCACTGCAGGGAATAATGACGATTAATAACATTTGGCTGCGTTTTTTTGTATAATAGGCATTAGATCAATAATCGAAACAAAAACCAAACAAAGAAAAATTATGAAAGTGCTAAAATCACTGTTATTAGCAGGTGCCGTTACTTTTATGTACGCCTGTAATCCTGCAGAGAAAAAAGAAGCTGAAAGCGACTCGTCAGAGTCTGATAGCGAAGAAGTAGTAAATGAAGTAGAAACCAGCACCACTGAAGATTACGTGACAGCTATGGCTGAATTATCAAGTGCCAGTGGAAGCGAAGTTTCTGGGAAAGCCACGTTTACTGATTTAGGAGATGGAACGGTTACATTTAAAATAACTCTTGAGAATGCAACACCGGGTTCTCACGCAATTCACCTACACCAAAATGGTGACTGCAGTGCAGATGATGCGACATCAGCGGGTGGCCATTGGAATCCGGCAGATGTTGAGCATGGTAAGCGTGCTGTAGATATGAAGTATCACGCTGGTGATATTGATAACGTTGAAGTAGGTGAAGACGGAAAGGGTATGTTGGAGATGACTATCGAAGGGTGGTCAATAGGCGGAGACGAAAGCTCTGACATCTTAAACAAAGCCGTAATCATTCACGCAGGAGCTGATGATTTTGAATCCCAGCCTTCAGGTGCGGCAGGTGCAAGAGTGGCCTGCGGGGTGATTAAGAAAGGGTAAGAATTTAGAAAAACCTAAAAACGAAAAAGCTGACAAAATATATTTGTCAGCTTTTTTATTTGCCTTTTTCTACTGATAGCTTGCGTAAGCTGCTTTCCAGATTTAAATAAGACATGGCATTCTTTAACTGAGCCTCAAGTTCTTTTTTAGAAATGATTTTGCTCTCTTTTTGAATTTTCTTGAAGTGACTTCTTATATCTATTATCATAACTTAAAAGGTTTTATATGTATAACGCAAAAGGTGGTGTTTTGTGCTCGAAAAAGGCAACTATTTTTAAATATTTATACGAGAAATATCATAGTGGTAACTAAAACCCAAAATACGTTATTTTAAGCTATAATCATACACCTCTTTTAGCTCCGTAGATATGAATGTGAAGTCGGTCGGTATAGTTGAAGCCATGTGTTTTGCAAATTTCTACCAACCAGCTTTGCTTGCGTTTCAACTCAACCTCAGACACACCCTCTGGCATGAGATAAACTGCTGCGGGATTGATATTATATTTTTCAATGAGTGATAGAATTTCATTCAAGTCTTCTTCTTGGCTCAACACGAATTTGAAATTA
Organism: Fulvivirga aurantia; assembly: GCF_009711475.1. GTDB lineage: Bacteria > Bacteroidota > Bacteroidia > Cytophagales > Cyclobacteriaceae > Fulvivirga > Fulvivirga aurantia. Next base: position 4,357 of record NZ_SMMD01000748.1, on the reverse strand, counting down.
CTCTTTGCGCTTTGACTAAAGTGCTTTAGCGCTTTTGGCTTTTCCCTTATTTTTTCGCTGTTATTAGAGTTAGCCAACTTTGGTGATACGTTAAATTGGTCTACTAACTCATCAAATCTCTCCGAAGGGGGTAAAGTGCCGTTGGTTTCTACTTCAAAAGTATAGTCATCCTGAGCTTTTAAGTACTCAATTACTTCACACAGGGCTTCTTGTTGCATCATCGGTTCACCACCAGTTAACACAACATGCTTGCAAGGGTACTGCATTACTATTTCTGCTGCTTCCTTTGGTGATAGCTCTTCTATATACTCTTCTCTTCTATACTTTACGTTTTTCGTTGTTTCAAAAGGAGTATTCTCCCAGTTCCAGGTGTAGTCGGTGTCGCACCATATGCAATGGAGATTACAAAGGGAGGTGCGCAAAAAAATACTGGGCTTACCGAGGTTCTTACCTTCACCTTGTACGGTGTAAAATATTTCAGCCTTATTGTTAAGTCGAGCTAATTTCATAAGAAGCAAAGCTACGTCAAATCTTCGATATCGCTATGGCGAGTCGGTGGAGTCAGAATATGAAAAATATTGAAAACGTTTGCAGTGATTTTACTGTTTACTTGTATCTGATTATACTGAAAAAATAAATACATTCGTAACTATGAGCGATTTATACCCACTTACATTTAAGACCATTTTTAAAGAAAAAATATGGGGCGGTGACAAAATAAAAACTGTGCTTAACAAGGATTTTGCTCCACTTTCAAATTGTGGTGAGACCTGGGAGTTGTCGGCTGTGGATAACGAAGTTTCAAAGGTGGCTAATGGAGCTTTAGCCGGTAAGGGGTTGGATGAACTCATAACCACATATAAAGAAGAGCTCATAGGTAAATCGGTTTATGAAAAGCATGGTACTCAGTTTCCGTTGTTGGTCAAGTTTATAGATGCTAATGCAGATTTATCCATACAGGTACATCCTGATGATCATTACGCCAGACAATTTTACGGGCCGCAGGCTAGTGGTAAATCTGAAATGTGGTATGTTATGCAAGCGGATGAAGGCGCTAGCTTGATATCAGGTTTTAGTAAACCAACAGATAAGGAAGATTTTAGAAAAAGACTACAGCTGTCACGCATAGAGGAGTTACTCAATCAAGAAGAAGTCGCTGCGGGTGATGTTTTTTATGTACCTGCAGGTCGTATTCACACGATAGGCAAAGGGTTGCTAATTGCCGAGATTCAACAAACATCTGATACTACCTATAGAGTCTATGATTTTGATAGAACAGATGCAAATGGCAATAAGCGTGAGCTCCACATAGATAAAGCGGTGGAGGTAATGGATTATGAAGTAAAGGATAATTATAAGACTGGATACGAGACTAATCTTAATGCTACCTCACCAATATTAGACACGCCCTTTTTCGTGGTCAATAAACTGAAAATAGATCAGAATAATGACCGTGATTATAGCTCATTAGACTCATTTGTTATTCTTGTAGGCCTGGAAGGTAATGCTGTTGTGAACTGTGATAGTGGCGAGCAAAAAATAGGTAAAGGAGATGTTTTTCTTATACCTGCCGCTATGAAAAACCTTTCCATCAATCCGGTTGAATCAGCAGAACTTCTCGAAGTATATATCCGTTAAAGTCTATTTCTACAATTCTCTCTCAAATCATATTTGTTTTCACTAATTGATTAGTACTTTTAAACGATGTGGTGGCGATTATATGTGCTAGCCTTTTTGCTTTGTGGAGTTTCTCAAGCCGTTGCTCAAGAGCACACCGTACTTGATAGTCTTCAGAAGTTAGAGCTTTCTGGTCTTAGCGAGAGAGAGCAACTTGAGGTATATAATGCCTTTTGTGATGCTTATTGGCATGTCGACCCGCAGGTAGCAATATAATATGCAGAATCCGCTTATAGACTAAGTGCCCAGGTAAACTACCCTCGAGAAGAAGTACTTGCGATTGCCAATAAAGGAATCGCGGCCTATACGGTCGGTGATTATGATCTTGCTGAAGAGTTTTACAAAGAAGCGATCGATCTTGGTATAGCCAATAACATCAAAAATCCCACTCATATCTACCTGGTAAATCTTTTGAAGAAGCAGGGTGAGTTTAAGGAGATCATCAATACTTCTCAAATGATGCTTAAAAATGAGGAGGCTATCGCTCAGGCCGACCCTAAGTATCTGTTGGCATTGGCAGATGCTTTTGTTGAGTTGGGTAATCTTATAGAAGCAAGAAAATACCTTAAACCTGTAGTTTCAAGTTCTTTCTATAAAGATGAAGCCATCTTTTACGCCAATACAAATGTTATACTGGGGGACTATCAAGCCAGATTAGGCCGCTACGATAGTGCCCAAAGTGCCTTGCTAAAAGCGATAGAAGTATATGAAGAGGAGGGAGACAATGTAAGTATGGCAAAGGCCAGATTAAAGCTTGGCAACTTGTATTTGGTAAAAGGCGATATTAAAAAAGCCAAAGGACTGATGGATGAGGCACTAAGCATCTACCAGAGTTCGGGTTATAACTTTGGTATTGCTGAAGCAAAGAGAAACCTTGGCTCATTTTACTCAACCATAGGAGATTATACCAAAGCTTCTCAGTTGCTTTTTGAAGCTGTGGCAATTTTTGAAAAGCAAAAAAACCGTAACGAGCTGGCCAAAAGCTACAACGAACTCTCATGGGTTTACCAGGCGCAGGGTTCGTACGACATTGCCAAAAACTATGTAATGCGGGCTATGGACCTGAGTAAAGAAATAAACAACAGGTACATTGAATCAGAGGCCTACAACTACTATGGCGTATTGCTCGACCTTGAAGACAGTTTGGGAGTAGCATTGGAGGCGCACGAAGAGGCGCTTTCTCTGAGGCAGGAAATTGGCGATAAAAAAGGTATCGCTGCTTCGATGTATAACATGGCCTACATTATGGAGCAGCTCAATGAAAACCAAGAAGCCAGAAGACTGTATATAGACTCTTACAAAATAGAGCAGGAGATTGGTAATGTATTAGGCGTGGCCATCAGTGAATACACGCTAGGGGGTTTTTATACCAAATTAGGTTTTTATGACTCAGCGGAGTACTTCCTTAATGTATCCAGAGAGTCATTAAGTGAGCTTAACTCAAAGGAAAATCTGGTTTATAATTATTTATACTCGGCAGAATTGTATGAAAAACTAGACCGATTTAAGGAAGCTACCACTTACTATAGAAGGTATATAAACCTTAAAGATTCGCTTATAAATGAAAGCGTAACCTCTCGACTCACAGAGCTGGAGGTGAAGTACGATCTCAAGAATAAAGAAAAGGAAATAGAGTATTTAAACTTGGAGAATCAGGCTAAACAACAAGAGCTAAGCCTTAAGGAAAAGGTAATTGGTAAACAGCAACTTGTGATTAGTTTCATCATCATCTGCATTTTATTGCTGGCTATATTACTCTTTGTTGGCTACAGATTACTTTTAATTAGAAATCGATCAAACAAACAACTCAAATCATTAAACAGGGAAATTCAAGAGAAAAACGAAGAGATAACAGCACAGGCTGAAGAGCTGCAGGAGGCAAATCAGCAGATCAGTTTGATGAATGAGGAGCTCGAAGGTACTGTGGGCAAGCGATCCAGGGAACTGAAGCAAGCCTATAGCGAGCTTGATACGTTTTTTTATCGGTCATCACATGATTTTAGAGGGCCGCTTACTACGTTTTTAGGGCTTGCCGAAGTGGCAAGATCAACTTTGGATGAGAAATATGCGCTAGATCTTTTTGATAAAGTTGAGACCACTGCACTGCAGCTTGACAAGATGGTGAACAAGCTAAAAGCCATGAGTCTCATTAGTTCTGAAATTCTGGAAATAAATACCGTTAATTTTGAACAATTGATTGACGAAACGATTTCTAATAGTCATGATTATATCAGAGATGAGTCGGTATCGGTTACTACAGATGTACAGGTGCAGGAAAGCTTTCAGTCTTATCCTGATTTGATTGCAATCATTTTTGAAAACCTACTTGAAAATGCACTGCAGTACAATGATAAAGACAATGCTCAGATAAATATTAAAGTACACGCTTTTGGTAAAGGTGTACAAATCACAATTAAAGACAATGGGGAGGGTATACCTGAAGCCGTACAACAAAAAGTCTTTAATATGTACTTTAGGGCCAATGAGCACTCTATTGGTAATGGTTTAGGCCTCTACCTGGTTGCCAAAGCCGTAGAAAAACTCAATGGAAAAATTAAGCTCTCGAGTGAAATGGGCAAGGGCACATCTGTAAATGTTTACCTGCCGCAGTTTTATTAAGCCGTAGCTGGTTTAATGACTTGAAGAGCTTGGGGAAATTGCCTAACTTCTAGTATAACTT
>NZ_SMMD01000609.1 GCF_009711475.1 Fulvivirga aurantia | reverse complement strand
ATGATTGAATTTCACTAGGAATTAATTAAACTCTGGTAGTTCGTGAGGTCGGGCGTAAGGGTAGTCATCTATTTTATTGAGTTGGTAATAACTGTTTAAACCAGAAATGCCTGCTGTGGAGGCGGTTGAAAGATTGATATAGCCATTTTTTGCAAGTGCCTCATCCGGTACAATCAGATGCTCGATTTCACCAATCATTAGCATGGTGCCATTTAGTTTGATTGGGATTCCCTCTTTGAAAGTCAACCCGATTTTAATTTTGCTTTCTTTTACAAAAGGTGCCTTGAATCCTTCCAGATACTCAGGGGTAAGCCCACATTTTTCAAATTCAGATACATCTTTATCAAACTTGGCCGATGTGTAGTGTGCTTTTTTAGTAAAACCATCAGTCACGTGATTGATCGTGTATTTATCCGTGGCCATAATGTTGTCGTAAGTATTGCGGGGCACTTCGCCAGTGGGCCTAATGACAAAGCCCAATAGTGCAGGACTACTTCCCAAATGTACTACCGAACTAAAAATAGCAACATTAGCATTACCTTTATTGTCTACGCTGCCTATCAAATTTGCAGGCTTGATACCTGATATGGAATTTATAATATTGAGTCTTTTTACCCGCTCAAGTTCCTCGATGTCTTTTTTAGTGTAGTGCATAAGATTTTACTTTATATGGATTGATAATAGCCAGCGTTATTGATAAAATTAACATCAAGCCCGCAGCTACTAAAAATGATTGACTAACCCCAAACGTATCTACCAATGGTGCTACAGCGATGGGTGATAAAAACTGTCCGGCAAATATGGCTGCCGTCATACCGCCAATGATGCGGCCACGTTTTTTCTCATCAGTTATTTCCATGAGCCAGAGATTGCCATTTGGCATAATTAAGCCCATGCCAAAACCTGAAAAAGCCAGTCCAGTGATGATGACGTAATAATTGTTAGATGATGAGATGATGCCATAGCCAATGGCAAACAAAATGAATGATAGCCCGTAGATTCTGGCAAATGATGTAAGCTTTTTAATTCGGTTGTAATTGATCGAAACGATTGCTCCTGTAATAGTGGAAACAGATATTGCCAACCCTACCAATGAGCTTGAAACCCCGGCTTCCTGCTCGAGTAAAAACGGTAGCTGCACAGGCACCATGTAGAAAAACAACATGCCTAATAAACCGATGGTGTAAATCAAAATCACCTTGCCGGAGAGAAGCTTACCGTCACTATTCGATTTGGCTTTTTGTGAAGATTTGGGCTCGAAAATATAATATAGGGCAAAAGGCAAAATGGTGAGTGCTGTGGCATAAATAAGAAATGGCCCTCGCCATGACCAGTCGGCCAGAAGACCACCCAGATTGAGGTAAACTACACCTCCCAGGGCCATGAAGCTCGCCTGAAATCCCATGAACTTAGAACGCTCTTCACCGCTAAAGTAATCACCAATTAACGTAGTAGCTGCGCTCATGATACCTGCGACACCAATGCCGAGCACAGCGCGACTCACCAGCAATAAATAAATGTTTTCTATGAAGAAACCTGCAGTACCTGCAATACCATAAATAATTAGCGATATGGCCAATAAAGTTTTTCTGCCAAACCTATCAATTAAATAACCTGCAACAGGAGACAGTCCCGCTATAAAGATGGCTGGCATCGTAAGCACCAATTTGGTAAGTAAATCATCGCTGCCTCTATCAAAAAAATTGCTTATCGATGGCAGAGCGGGTGAAATAACAGCACCAGACATTACTGTCATGCTGCTGGCAAATAAAATTATTGCCTTAATGGCTTTCTTGTGTTTCATTTAATGTTCAAACATCTATTGAAACAACACTTTCGAGAATCAGAAGTTATTGATATGTTGATTTATCGATTCACAGGCAAATAATACATCTGGTCGTAGCTAATAGCCATTGGGCTATATGCCTTTTGCCAGTTGGCAGCGGAGCGCTATTATTGTATCACAATTAAGCCAACTATAGACAACGATTCACCCCTTGGAGCAAGGTCTTCAAGGGGTGTTTTGTTTTATAGATTTTTGATGTGCTGGTTTAGAAAGTCAAACACCATATCAAAGTGAGCCAATGGTGCCACGTGACCACCCTCAATTTTTTCGTGTTTAAAGTAATGTTCGAAATCGTTTTTGCTTAACCGCTCAATTACTTTGTTGGACATAGACGCTGACGGCCATTGCTCATCTTCACTGGCAGAAATCAACAGCACTGACCCATTTATTTTTTCAACCTCAATGGCCGCTTTCTCTTCTGCACTTTCATCTTCGAGCATGAGCGCGTGTGCCGTGAGTAAATCACCTTTGAGAGCAGGACCTATCGTAGCGTAGGTAGCGGGTACAAATGCCACCTCTTCACCATCATATGACCAGGAGCTGGTATTGGCCATAATTGTAATGGCTGGAAATGACACATGAGGACTTACGATAGATACTACAGCATCAACTTCAGGATATCGACTGGCCAGATTTAGTGCAAGTTCACCACCTTTGGAAGCACCAACCAAAGCAATTTTATCTTTATTGATCAATGTGTGGTTTGCCTGAAGCATAATCGTATCATAGATAGCATTTAGCGAAATTCGATCTAATGACTCAGGCGTGCCTTTCATACCAAAATAACCTACAGCTAAAAATGCATAGCCCTGGTCTATAAACTGCTGCCTGGGTTCTTTCCAATAATCGGAAGCCCAGGCATTGCCGCCTTCACCACCACCAAAGCCAACTATAAGAGGTTGGTTCTCGCCTTCTCCTATAGATAGTTGTGCTCTTACTTTCCCATGGTTTTCAGGAAGTGGGGCTTTGTAATTTTCTAGAAAGAGAAAAACAGCCAGCATGAAGGCTGCTGTTGAAATTAAGATTATTTTCCACATAACGAGTTTGTTTTTTTATTAGACAATTATACGTGCCATGGACATTATTAAGTGGCAAAAAAGGCCGACATTAAACCGTCATTAATATGTCATTTGATTTTGGATTGATTTGAAGGCGTGCTGTTAGGGCATGGTTTGCAGACTCAATTTTTCTTTGATAAAGGTTGAATTTTGGGGAAGTCAAAAATTTAGTGAAATTGGGCTTTAAATATGTTTCTGTGTATATTGTCGGCTAAATGTCGGGTCAATTGCGCCCTTATTTTTTGATCTAAAACTAATCTTCTACGTCTTTTGTCTCAGTCATCAAATATTTTTAAAATGAAGCAACCTCAATTAGGTAAGCAAATTGCTGAGCTGCGCCAGGCGCAAGGATTAACGCAAGAAGAGCTGGTAGAAAAATGCAATATAAGCGTGAGAACCATCCAGCGGATAGAGTCAGGAGATGTAACCCCAAGAAGCTACACGGTAAAGACTATTTTTAATGCTTTGGATTATGATTACGCCAGTTTTGTAAAGGAAGAAACTGACAGTCATGACTCCGGGCAAATAAGAAAAAATAGAACCTACCTACAATTGGCGATAGTTGCTGGTATCATTTATTTCATAATTGGTTTTCCGGAAGGTTTTATGGATTATATGCGAGTCGCAGTGGATGTCTCTTCACAGCATGTGGGGGGTATGAATTCTTTTGATGATTCTGTAGGCTATGGTTTCTATACCGTAGTCAAAATCCTAAGTGTGGCTTCGGCTTTTGCCTTTCTTACAGGTTTTTTCATCACAGCCCGACATTTCAAACTCGATTTGCTGAAATACTCTAGTCTTACATTCGGTATTATTATAGTATTGGCCGGTCTGATAGATATTATTTCTCTCTACTTTCCTTCTATCGATGGCCCTGATCTGTTAATGATCGAAGTAATATTCCTTGCCATCGGAGGGGTGTTTTTTGGTGTAACTCTCGCTATGTCACGCTCACAAATTGGAGATATTGCGCTTGTGGCTGGGGTATTCGAGATACTTGTAGCTACTTTCTTAATTACATTTGTACTCTCAATTTTAAGTTTAATCTTAACGTTACCGGCTATTATCACTGGTCTCGTGCTACTGTATCAGGTAAGAAAAAATATGAAAGAGGAGGCTGTGGCATTTTAAGTCACAGCCTCTTTAATTTATGTTTTAGGCCCTATTAAATCGATAAGGTTGCCATAAAGATCTGCGATTACCGCTACAGTGCCATATTCTTCTACCGAAGGCTCTCGTATCACTTTTACGCCATTTTCTGTGTAGAAATTATAGTCTCTGTAAAAGTCATCAGTTTGTAAAAAGAGAAATACCCGACCCCCGGTTTGATTGCCAATGTACTGCTTCTGCTCATCGCTACCGGCCTTGGCTAGCAGCAAACAGCAGCCATTTCCTCCTGGGGGTTGCACTCTTACCCAACGTTTGGTCTCAATCATTTGGGTGTCTTCTACAAGTTTGAAGCGTAATTTCTTCGTATAAAAGTCGATCGCCTCGTCATAGTCTTCGACTACCAATGTGATATTTATAAACTGTGATTTCATCTTAGAGTCAATTATCGTGGTTATTTACGGTTAAACTTTCAATTCTGTCATTCGTCTGATCTAGCTTTAGCATTTTCATGGTCTGCCGTATACTTGTAAACATAAAGCCAACTATAGACAACGATTCACCCCTT
>NZ_SMMD01000333.1 GCF_009711475.1 Fulvivirga aurantia | reverse complement strand
TTACAGGCATACGACTGGAAGTAACAGATCTCGATCGACTCCTTACCGCTTGTAGTGCGGTGATTCCGCTTTTTAACTTTCCGAAATGGTCATATACACATCTGCACGAGGTATTGCTATACCCGGCTCATTTTGATCGAAACTTTTCTACAGAGGATCCTGAAGAAGTTATTACGGGTATGGTAGGCTCAGGTAGAAATCTAGACGGTGTAATGATTTTGAATAGACAAAGTCTACATCATGGGTTTAAGAATGTTTCCGACAAGCGAAATGTGGGCATCCATGAGTTTGTGCATATTCTGGATAAACAAGATGGTGAAATAGATGGAGTGCCAATGGCGCTTAATAACCAGGAAAATGCCAAACCATGGCTTAAGCTAATGCATAAAAACATGCAAAAGATTAAACAGGGTAAAAGTGATATTGATGAGTATGCCGCCACTGGCGAAGAGGAATTTCTTGCGGTAACCAGTGAGTATTTTTTCGAGCGACCAGACCTATTCAAATCTAAACACCCGGAGCTTTATAAATCTCTAAAGAAGGTTTACCATATCGATATGGTAAAAAGACTGCGCAATAAGTTTAAAAAGAAAAAACGGGTGGGAAGAAATGATCCTTGTCCGTGTGGTTCAGGTGAAAAGTTTAAACATTGCTGCCTGTAACTTCGTCAATTTTTTGATTTGAAAATGCAATAGGCTTTTCATCAAATAGTGCTTTTGTTTGAGCCCAAACCCCCTTAAATAAGTCGGAGTGGCGGTAGCCATCGAGGGCTGCATCATCTATCCAATGACTATAGGTAGAAAAGACATTTTTTTTATGATAGTCACGATGTAATTCAAGGTGACGGCATCCGTCAAAAGCCCTGATTTTATGCTTGCTCTCCTCGAATACCTTTAAAAAATCATCGACTTTATCTGCTTTAAAGGTCATTCTTACAATTCTCACTAACATAATTATTGCTTTTCTAATGTCTTATTCGTCAAACTTGATCATCACCGGACTGTCATAGCCTAAGCCTAACAGCTCACAAGCATTACCCTGGTTGATGCCTATTTCCAAATACCCTTGATCATTGAAAATAATGAAAATATCCCCGGCATCTACGGTGTTAATATTGTCACTAATACGTCTGCCATTTTCTCTACCAAACGTAATGTTATAAGTTTTCTGCTTGCTGAGAATGTCAAAAGTGGTCTTGTCGATGTTGGTAATGAGGTTGCCATAATGGTCTACCCTTATCACATGACCTGATATAAGGCTCTTATTGGCCTTTAAATGTCTGCCCAGACTTTTCTTAAAATGAGGAATAGATTTACCTAAATCATTAATTGGAGTGCCTGTGGCTAGTTTGCCAGCGGCTTCGGCAAATATTTGTTTGGCCGGAAAACTGGTATTTTGACCATTGCCTATGGCTACCTGATTTTCTGCTTGTGAGTCACTTACCAGACCTAAAAGCCCATTATCTGTACCGATAAAAAAATGACCGTCAAGCTGCACTGCTATAAACTCATCACCAGGTTGGCCCACGGAGTTTACAGCTACAATATGTATGCTGCCCTTTGGGAAATCACGATATACCGCTTTGAGCACATAGGCTGCGTGGGCAATATCGCAAGAGTTTATTTGATGAGAAATATCAATAATAGTAGCTTCAGGAGCCTGCGCAAGTATCTTCGCTTTTACCGCAGCTACATAATGATCACTTTCTCCGAAGTCTGACAAAAATGTGATTATGGCCATAGAAGCAGTGCGATGATTTTATTTTTTCAGTTGCCGGAAGTATTTTGTCTGATTTATTGTTACTTAC
>NZ_SMMD01000562.1 GCF_009711475.1 Fulvivirga aurantia | reverse complement strand
GTGAATTTCCTGGTGGAACTACAGGATACCAGGCAAACCTGATCTGAATAGCGTTTACCGCAAGGTTTTCATTACGGAGCCTAACTCCTATCCCATACCCCTGGTATAGCTGGTTGTTGAAGAGCTTGGAACTCTCGGCATTGATGATGCCCAGATCTACAAAAAAGAAAGGAGCAAACCTGAATCCCAAGAAATACAGTTGGGTAAATGCTACGGTTTCTGAGGAAAAGGTAAGCTTTTTAGTACCTCTTAAAAATGTATAACTCAATCCTCTAAGTCCGTTTCTGTCATTGATATTGATAAACTCATCATCAAATCTTCTTACACCTGTGGCTACAGAGAGGCTAAAAAACTGTCTTAAGTGCCATTTATTGAATCTGTAGAGGAAACTGAAGTATTGCAAATCTAGCTTGGCAACTCCCTGCTCAACCATGGTGCCTCTCAAAAAACCACCTATAGAAACCGTAGGTCGCAAATAGCCAATCCGTTTTAAAAACTGCCCATACGAAAACCGCCAACCCAAATATGCTCTTCGATAAAACTCGTTATAGTCTCTACCTGTGGTAAATTCGGCTAAATAACCCATCGGGATATCCTCTGTACGACCAAAACCGCTTATCAAACTACTTTTTTCGTAACCTCTTTTTGTAACAGCAAATGACACTAAATACAAATGACTGTCAAAAAATTGCTGGTTTGTATCAATTTCTACCACCGGCCTGTCCTGATATTTTATTCTAGCAGCACGCGCAGCGATTTGAAAACTTATTCTGGATCCATCTTCTTTCTCATCTGCCAAAAATGACCTACCTATCCAAAAATCCTGATTATTATATTCTGTAGAAAACGTGATTGTTGTATCGGGATAAACTCTGTTGATCTGCCTTCTCTCTTTAAGGATGGTAAGACCTCCTCCATATTTAGTTTCTGGTGTGATGAAGTTTTTATAAACGCGACCTCCTATTCTATCCAAAGGCTCTGAGCGGGCATAGTAAAAATCCGCTCCTGTGAATGTATTGTAAATATTATTGATAGAATAGGTACCACTATAACCTATTTTGGGTGTATTGTCGGCATCATATAAAAACTCATTTTTAAACTCCTGCCCTAGCCCGAAAAAGTTTTTATCTATCAAGGCTACATCAAAACGATCTAAACTACCATAGTCAAACTCACCAGAAATAGACCATAAGTCTTTGATAACAACCAGTATTTCAACCTCCTCGTCCTCCTCATTTCCAATCACATAGACTCGTGCGTCTTTTACATAAGGCAGGGTTCTTAAAACTCTCTCACTATCGCTCAGCAAATCAGGATCGATTATATCTCCTGTTTCAAAAAATAAGTTGTTTCTAACTATACGACTTCGGGTATAGGTGTGTAGACTGTTGGCAAAGTTTATAGCCCAGCTATCTGTGTTTTTTGTAGTGTCTCTAATACTGGTTCCGAAAACCTCAAGCTTTTTAATCCTGATGTTTTTAATTCTCTTGCCCTCATATTTTTTATAATTTCCGTTTATAGGTGCGGGCTGGGTAGGTTTTGAAGGCTTGCTATCAGGAGGTGTTACAAACAGTAAGTCGTACAGTTCTTTGGTAAATCTACGTTTGTAAAATTTCTCTTTTATATTCTTATAAAACTCTTCACTTCTTTTAACCTCATCTCTTTTTAGTTTGGAAGCCACGCTGTCAGGCAAAACAAGTACAGTGTCTTTTTCTATATAAATTGAAGAGTCGCCCAAAATCAGGAAACTTCTTCCTTTTACTCTCACAGAGTCCATATCGGTTTTGCCAGGCTTTTTTTGAGCCCACGTTTGACTGCAAATACAGCCTATTAGCAATATGGTGAGTAAAATGCTTTTCAAAAAAATATTATAAAAAAGAAAAGTTGTCTCAATGCTTGTACATCGAGACAACTCTCTAATTTAAATTAACCGTATGGCTTTAGGAAACTATAATTCTCCTCTTTCGGCCATTTTTTTCATTTTGTCATTAGCATAAATAGCTACTTCAACTCTTCTATTCTGCTGACGACCAGAAGCTGTACTGTTATCAGCGATTGGTTGTGTCTCGCCATAACCCATCGTAGTAAGTCTTTGAGATTCTACCCCTTGCGCCATTAAGTAAGACGTTACAGCATTAGCTCTTTGTTTTGATAAATCCTGATTGTAAGAATCAGAGCCAGTTGCATCTGTATGTCCTTCAATCAAAATGTTAGTGTTTTCGTACTTCTTAAGTGTATTAGAAAGTTCGGCAAGATTGGCCTTAGTTTCTGGTCTTAAGTTATAAGAGTCTACGTCAAACATAAGTCCTGAATCAAAAGTAATTTTGATACCTTCTCCTACTCTTTCTACTTCAGCACCTTCTAGATCAGCTCTTAATTCTTCAGCCTGTTTGTCCATTCTTCTACCAATAAGTGCTCCGGCTGTACCACCGACTGCTGCACCTATAATCGCACCTAAGGCTGTATTATCAGAAGCGCTACCGATAGCCGCACCTATAGCACCACCACCTGCTGCACCAACTGCACCACCTTTTGTAGTATTACTCGCCTGGCAACCTGTCATGAGCGTAGACCCTACAATAAACGAAGCCAACATCACTAGAGCTGTGAGGAAGGATACGATTCTGTTTCTATTTTTTGCAATATTCATGTCGATAAGATTTTTTGATTTTCTTATACAAGACCAAATAAAGTACCAATCGCCAAAAATTATCAGAAATCGATCAATAAAACGCTTTTACATAATTATGTGTGGACAATTTTCCCCAACGGTGTGTCTATAAGCTTCAATTACGGCATCTTGCTATCAGAAAGGATAGCCGATAGCGATATTAAGCACCAGGTTGTCTTTGCGCCATTCACTATTACTTATGGCTACATCTTTAAACCTCCAGCGACTACTACTTTCACCGTAAGGTACCCTAAGTGGGAAGGCCAAATCGAAACGCAATACAAAAAAATCAGCATCAAACCTTAGCCCTAAGCCAGCTCCCACAGCAATTTCGCTAATAAATCTTTTGCTGTCGAACTCGGAACCCGGCCGTTGATCATCGGTGCGCAATGTCCAGATGTTACCTGCATCGGTAAAAACAGCTCCTTTAAACATACCTATGATCGGAAAACGATATTCTAAATTGCTTTCAAGCTTTATATCTGCCGTTTGATCAATAAAAGTCGCGGTTTGAGGCACTTGATATCGTCCCGGCCCGATAGACCGTGCTCTAAATGCTCTTATACTATTAGAACCACCAATAGAAAATTGCTTGGTATAAGGAATGGTGGTAGAGTTGCCAAACGCATAACCAATACCTGCGATAAACCTTGTGGCTATTTTACTTTCTTTGCCGACCCTGTAATAGTGCCTGAGGTCTATATCTGTTTTTACAAACTGAGAGTAAGGTGAACCTAGCAATTCGTAAGGATTGTCTTCTGTATTCTCTTCAGACCTCAGTGTACTTTGTGCGGCATGCATCAGGTTACCAGATAAATCGATGTTGCCATTGAAATACCAATTACTCCTAGACTCGCGCTCTGTATCGTTTTGGGTGTTGTAATAAAAAGAGTAAGTGGTTCCTAAAATAAACTGCTCTTCGTAGCTTTTTCGGAGAAGTTCGTTCGCATTTAAAACTGAGTCAAATTCTGCTGAAATATTGCCTAACTGAATAAAATTGATGTCGACAGGATAGAACTCGTGGCGCTTGGTTTTTGTCTCCTGCCAGTTGAATCCATAGGCCATCTCAGTTGAATTAAGTGTAAAGAAATCAATACGTTTTAATGTTCTAAAACCCAATTTGAAGACAGTTTGAGGTACAAACCTGCTGGATCTGTTTTCTATATTGAAAGGTGTAAGAATTCGTGGAACGGTCAATACATTTTCTATACCTAACGTATAAGAGTTCAGATTTTGAGATTGTGCTCCGGTGGCACCTCCTACCTGAAATTCGTATCCCGCATCGAGGTTGAGTTGGTAAGATTCTGCACCTCTAAAAATGTTTCTGTTTTTAAAGCTTGCCTTAAAGTTTGGACCCACAAAATCATTTGATTTAGAAACTG
>NZ_SMMD01000151.1 GCF_009711475.1 Fulvivirga aurantia | reverse complement strand
ATTTCTTAGATAGTAATCTACGCCAACTTCAGAAGAGGCTAAGTCGATTGTTGTTTCACCTTCACAAATGAAAGATGTTTCTGCTGCTGTAACTGTTTGATCTGCAATTGTGCAAGGACTAGCACCGGCTCCAAGCTGTCCGGTTGTCCAAACAGGAGTACCTGAAAAATTACCATCATATCCGTTAGAGGTTCTGTCCAACACCTGTGTACCTGAACCGCTTTCGAAATCATAATATGCTAAAAGACCTGATTCATTTCCTGCCAGGGGGGTATTCATACTGTTACTGATCTCTGTTTGAGTTCTGGCAACATTCCAAATACGTACTTCATCTAAAACGCCATCACAGTTTTCTGAGATATTAGAATAATTTGCTCCAATCTTAACAGGATAGCTGTTAGTTGGCATTGTACCACTCACTGATACAGTGTTCTCGAGCGCCCCGTTTACATAAACTTTTATGGTTGTACCATCCCATACACCTGCTACGTGCGTCCAGGTATTGAGAGGTACAGTAGTTGTACCTGTAACTGATGTAAAAGCTCCGTTGCTCACCCAAAAAACAGGCTTCATATTGTCAAGACGCAGTAAAAACTGCAAATTACCTGCATCGTAATTACCTACAATCGTATGAAAAGTTCGTGAGCTTTTGGGCTTTATCCAACCCTCAGCTGTTACCGTGTTTGTTCCAGTCAAAATACTGGTAATGCCTGTGCCGGTATTGACATAGTCATTGTT
>NZ_SMMD01000447.1 GCF_009711475.1 Fulvivirga aurantia | reverse complement strand
TTATTGCAGCCAGGCGTAAGAAAAATGGATTTTACAGGCAAACCAATGGCCGGCTATGTTTTTATTGCTCCAGAGGCCATCGATTTAGACTCACAGCTGGAAAATTGGCTTTCTCAGGCCATCGCCTTCAATAAATCTTTAGTTAAATAGCCTTTAAAATATCAGACCCATCCATAAAATACTTATGCCAATAATGGCAAGTATTATCATAAGCGGCCAGGCAAACTTGAGCCATGTATTATAATCGATATTAACCATGGCTAACGAAGGCAGCAACAACCCTGTTGGTGTAATAATATTCATCAGTCCAAAACCAAAGAGATAGGCGTTAACAATTTCCTCCTGAGGCACACCTATCACTTGTGCCAACGAACTCATAATAGGCATGGTGACTACAGCCATACCCGAAGACGAAGAAATAAACAAGGCGAGAAAAAAGAAAACGAACATAAGAGCCGGAAGAAATACAAAGCCAGACATGCCTTCAACCATATTAGCAGCGTAAAAAAGAATAGTATCAGACACCTTTCCTTCATTTAAAATTACTGTTACCCCACGGGCGATACCAATGATGAGTGAAACACCCAGAAGGTCTTTGGCACCCTCCATAAAATCTGCAACAAAGTTTCTTTCACCGATCCTCTGCAGCACACCTATGATGATTGCGGCCACCAGAAATAGTGCTGTCATCTCCTGAAACCACCAGCCTAAAAAGGCGACCCCGTAGATCATTACAGCAAATGTGAGCGCAAATAAGGAAAGTAAGGTTTTGGTTTTTAAGCTTAGCTTTTCGACATTTTCTTCTCTATCAATAACCTTAAACGGACTTTTAATCTTCAACCCATGCAGAAGAGATTTAGTGGGATCTTTCTTTACTTTTTTGGCATACCTCACAATGTAGATGATAGCGGCTGTGGCTCCCAATATGAGCATAGCCAGACGGCTTGCAAACCCAATCGTCCAGTTTACACCTGCTGCGTCTGAAGCGATGATAGTACCAAACGGATTGATGGTGCCACCCATAATCCCTACACAAGATCCTATAAAAACCACTGCCACAGGCACCATAAGATCGTAACCGGCTGCTAGAAAAACCGGCACAAGTATGGGGTAAAAAGCCAGTGTTTCTTCCTGCATGCCGAAGGTCGTACCACCAAGTGCTATCATACTGGTAATTAGCACTATAAGAATACTTTCTCTCCCCTGTAGTTTGTTGGCCAGGTACCCAATGCCCTGATCAAATGCTCCTGAACTATTAAATACGCCAATAAACCCACCAATAATCAGCACAAATAATACAATATCAATGACATCGTACATGCCTTTGATGGGTGCAAATATAATGTCTGCAGGGCCCTGAGGTTGTGGTTCAGTTTTTTGATATGTACCCGGTATTGAAATTGGTTTTTTGATTTTACCTGACTCAAATTTCTCCATACTAATGAGAATACCCATTTCATCGAGTGCTTCCTGAGAAGCCTCTATTTCTCTTGTCCCATCAGTAGACTCAATTTTAAATTTCTCAGAATCAGCGTCATAGCTCAGGGTACTGTAATTACCTGCGGGCAGTAACCAGGTAGTAATTGCCGCTATTACAATCACAAGCATTAGCACCGTGTAAGGTGTAGGAAAGCTAAACTTTAGTCGCATATATTGAGTATTTTTAAACCCTGAAAGATATAAAGAAATCGGGTGTTAAGCCACCTATAAATGGAGGGACGCTTTCGGAATTTATCATCAAAATCAAACGCCTATGAAGTACACATTAGAAATCGTAATCGACTTGCCAAGAGAGGAAGTGATCGCCCTGTTTGACAATCCCGAAAACCTGAAAAAATGGCAAGAGGGCCTGGTAAGCTTTGAGCACTTGAGTGGTGAGCGCGGTAAACCCGGAGCAAAATCAAAGTTGTTTTACAGGATGGGTAAGCGTGAGATTGAAATGATTGAGACTATAACTGTTAGAAATCTTCCGGAAGAGTTTTCCGGCACGTATGAGGCAGATGGCGTTTATAACATTCAGCGCAACTTTTTTAAGGAAAAAGGAAAAGATCAGACTTTATGGATTTCAGAAAGTGAATTTCAATTTTCGGGATTTATGAAACTCATGGGTTGGGTTATGCCTGGTGCTTTTAAAAAGCAATCAAAAAAATTTCTAGTTGCCTTTAAAGAATTTGCTGAAAGTAAATCACCGGTTGCTAACGATAAAGTTTAGTCCTCGTTGAGATAAGATTGCCAATCATCGTCAGTATCAATATCTATTTCACCTTGAGGGAAAGCCACCACTTTAGCCCCGTATTTCTCGATAAGTAATTTGGCTCCTCTATCGTCTGGTATTTTGAGTAGCTCTTTAAAGTATAATCTTGAAAAAAGCACTGGCACACCTACTGCCCCATTATAAGTAGCCGCTATAATTGGGTTCTGTTCATCATAGTGTTCTATCATTTTATACAATGTATTTACCTCAAGCTGAGGTTGATCACAAACCATGATAATTACTCCCTCAAGAAACGGGAAATTATGATTGAGGTGATTGAGTCCGTATTTTAAAGAATTACCCATACCTTTCCTCCAATCGAGGTTAAATATTACCTCAACGTCCAGGTCGGCTATTTCATTTTTATGTTTTTGATAATCAGACCCTAGTACAACCACCGTAGGACCCCGCAAAGTCATTGCCGTGCGTGTGCTTTTTCTTAACAAAGATTCTGAACCAACCCGTAACAGCTGCTTAGAGCCACTCATACGTGAAGATTCACCAGCAGCTAAGACGATCACGCCAATTTCATCCATGTTTTACAATTTGTAGTTGCGCTTTTTATGA
>NZ_SMMD01000564.1 GCF_009711475.1 Fulvivirga aurantia | reverse complement strand
GATCTAAACCGATCACCTGCGAATTATTATCTTCGGTAACAGCTGTCATTTTCTCTCGGGTAGCCAGTAACTTCAATAGACTAAAAATGAAAATTGAGGATATAAAAAAGACTGTGATTATTCATCACAGTCTTCTATAATTAGCTCAATACTGTTAAGTTATTTGTCGATGATCATTTTAGTTTTGAGTTCTTGATTACTTCCCTTGAGGGAGAGTATATATACGCCAGATTTTATATGAGAAATGTCAACTTTAATAAAGTTGTTGGATTTGTTCTGGTTCAGAGTTCCACTTTGAATCACCGCTCCTTGCATATTAATGACACTATAACTGGAGGGGCTCAATTTTTTTGGAATTTCAATCATTATCAAATTACTGGCAGGGTTTGGAAAGATACGGATATTACCAGTAATAGATTCACGCATGCCAGTCACAGGTGAAGCTGATGCCACATTTGAATATTCAGAATTTCCTCCTTCATTAAATGCAAGTACTCTATAAAAATACACCTGACCTTCTATCAAGCCTTTTGCCTGATAAGTGTTTATATCAGTTGCTGTTGAATCTAATACCACCCAATTATCTTCAGTTGAGATAGACTGCTCTACTACAAACCCTTCTTCGTTGGCGGAATTATCTGTCCAATTTAAACTAATTTGAGTGCCCGATACAACTTCTAATGACAGTTCAACAGGAGCAATAGGGGGGGCATCAAGTGTTGTGACTTCAAGTATGTTTGAATCAAAGGATGTACCCTCAGCTATAAAAGCCCTAATATTGTAATGGTATTCTGTTATTGGGTCAACATTGGTGTCAGTGTACGATGCAACATTGGCAGCTACTGTATCAATTCTTTGGAAAGTCCCATTACTATCATCAGATCTGTATATGACAAAGCCTAGTTCATTCATAGAATTATCCTCCCAGGTTAATTCGACCATGTTATAAGAAATGGATTCAGCTGATAAACTAAGAGGAGTATCAGGGAGCTGTACTTCCATTACCTCAATTTTTTGGTTAGCAGAAACATCAGAAACTATTTGTATACCATTATCCGGCCAAAACACTTCTACCTCAGCTGTTGATGATGACGCTAAACCAAAGTGCTTAACAAAGCCAGACTGACCATCATTACCACTGTTTGTAACGACTGGCTTAGTTATAGAAAGTTCGTCTGTTTTAACTTTTATATTTGCTCCTATTCCATCAGAATTGTTAATACTGCCATTTAACCTGACTTTTAACCAATTGTTTGAGTTGCCATTATTGTAGAAAAATTCGTTTTCAATATTACCACCTCCATTGGCGACAATAATATCTACGAAGCCATCTTGATCTAAGTCACCAATTGAAACAGATTCTGAGTATTGCGTACTTGAAAGTGCATACTCGTCTATAAGCTCAAATTCCTTATCACCAGTGTTTCTGAATAAAACCTTGGAATTTCCAGTAACGATAATAACATCTTCCCATCCATCATTATCGAAATCCAACCAGGCACTACTGGATCCTTGAACAATTGCATTTGTGATGGCATTGCTTACAGAGGTGAAATTCCCATCTCCGTCATTTTCATAGAATTCATCACGTTCATTTACATTGTTGGTAACTAATACATCAAAATCACCATCGTTATCATAATCCGCCCAAGACGAACCTACGCTTGGATAATTTAAGTCTGAAAGTGTATTGTCTGATTGTTTTATAAGGTTGCCGGATTTGTCGTTCATATAAACTGAGTTATTGTCAAAATATCCTGCCACAAATAAGTCAATCCATGAGTCATTATTAATATCAATAAAGGTGGCATCAATTGCTGAAATGCCATCTGTTATGGGATCTCCAGTTAGAACCTGGGTAAAGGTATCGTCCTGGTTGTTTAAATAAAGTTCTCCTTCTCCGCTCCAGTTTGCAACGTAAATATCAATATAGCCGTCATTGTTTACATCTCCCCATGTCGCCCCATTTGAGTCATTAGTAGCGGTAAATACACTTTGCCCTATACGGGTAAAAGTGTCATCTCCATTATTTAAGAAAAGCGCATTTTCTGATGAAGTTGTAATAAAGGCTTCTGGATAACCATCATTATTTATATCACCCCAAGTAATTGATCTGGTTTGGCCTGTAAACTCGCTTAAGTCATTGGCTACTGAAATGTAATTGTTTTCACCAAGATTTTTATACAATGAGCATTTATCGAATGAATTTATAATAAATATGTCCAACAACCCATCAGCATTATAATCAACCATACTGCTACCTGTAGAGTTAAACCTCTCATTCACAAAATTCACCGTATCAATATTGCTGTAGAATCCTTGAGCTGGTACATTAATCGTAACCTCCTCACTAAATCCAGAAACTTCAGGTCCGTTTAATGCCTGGATTCTATATGTGTAGGATGTTTCGTTTGTTACTTCGGAATCTACAAATTTCATCGTATTTGATGGGAGTGTGGTGTAGTTCTCAAAGCTCCCACCATTTACTGCCCTTTCAACGTGGAAAGAAGTTTCATTTGATGCCTGATCCAACCAATTGAGCTCTATTTTATCAGTGTTTAAAAACTCGGCACTAAGTTGTGATGGCACTTCCGGAGAATCACTGGCTGCGGTTATAGTGAAGGATCCTTCTAATGAAAAGTCAGATGCTCCCATACTATTGTCAATAGCCTGAACAGCAAAGTAGTAAGTACCATTCTCAAGATTCTCAAGTGTAGTATAATCATTGGTCCCGATATTGCCAATTTGCGAAATATAACGTTGTCCGTTTGTAATGTTCGAAGAAGGAGATTTAATTTCTATACCATCTGTCGTACTTCCCACGCGCAAATTATAAGATATTGCCGTTGTAGCAGTTTCACTATCATTGGAAGTTGACCA
Source organism: Fulvivirga aurantia (assembly GCF_009711475.1). Classification (GTDB taxonomy): domain Bacteria; phylum Bacteroidota; class Bacteroidia; order Cytophagales; family Cyclobacteriaceae; genus Fulvivirga; species Fulvivirga aurantia. Next base: position 1,204 of record NZ_SMMD01000564.1, on the reverse strand, counting down.
GGATAGGAGTACATTGGTTCCATCTACACTTGCTGCTACACTTGAAGGTATAGTTGGAGATGTATTGGCAGTAGAAGAGTTGTTAATATAGAGGCTGGTATTTGCAATATATGACGAATTATATCCAGTCATGATTACATCAAGGTCTCCATCCATGTCATAATCACCTATGTCAAAGTTTGGTTGATTATATTTATCAAAGCCACTGATAACTTCTGTGAAAGTCATGTCGCTATTATTTTGATAAAGATTGACATTATTATCACTGTTTTCATAGTTGCCTGCAATTATAAGATCAAGGTAGCCATCGTTATTAAAGTCTATGAATTCTTGCCTGTCAACGTACTCAAGTTCGGGAAGTCCAGTCTCGGAAATGGTACTAAAGCCTATAGCTGAACCACGAGAAACAGATAGACCATACACATCATCTCCAATTCTACCTTGCGTAATTATATCAAGGTACCCATCGCTGTCGATATCACCCCATACAGATTTTACACCCCAAGCCTCACCGCCTATATCCACACTTTCTTCACTAAAATTCCAGTTGCCATTATTTGTATAGACTTTGGTGAAATACTCTAAGGATCCATTATTCACACGATCTCTACCTGAAATGAGTATGTCAATATCTCCATCAAGGTCATAGTCTCCAACTTCTATGTTTCCACTGTCCATGCCCTTGAGTGAAATGGTGCTTAAAGCACTGAAATTTCCATCACCTTCATTTCTATAAAACCTTGACTCCGATACATTTTGATTATTTGCCCCCGCAATAAGTATATCAAGGTCACCATCCGCATCAAAATCTGCCATAGTCACATCACCTCCGTAAAAAGTTTTATTATCAGGCAGGTATTGCTCAGTGAAAGTGCCATCAGTGTTATTTATTGCTATGTAGGAGTGACCCTCACCCGAGAATCCATCACCCTGCAAACCAGCTCTTACCAGGTCAATATACCCGTCATTATTTAGGTCACCCCATGCACTATAACCCCTTCTTAAAGGTGTCAAACCCGTGGTTACATTTTCTGTAAAGGTTCCTGCTGAATTGGTGTATATAGCCGTATTTTCAAAGTCATATTGCGAACTGCCACTAAAATATAAATCTAAATCGCCATCCGCATCATAGTCTACCCACTTTGCCTCCCCAGAACTAAAATCTTTTAAAACTGTGGGAGTTGTATCTGTAAAAACCTGAGCA
>NZ_SMMD01000269.1 GCF_009711475.1 Fulvivirga aurantia | reverse complement strand
GTAAATAAGAAATGCCAACAAAAAGATTGTTGCAGTAAGTAGGCCGACCCTTACGTAAACAGCGGTTTTAGAATTACTAAAGTCCATGCTTTTCTAGCCTTCTATAGAGAGATGCACGCGTAAGACCCAACTCTTCTGCGGCTTTAGAAATATTGCCATCGTGAATGTTGATGGCCTTTTGAATGACAGATTTTTCTACTTCATCCAGATTTAGATTATCAGTGTTTACATCTGAGCCACCACTGCTTGCCCCGGGAGATAAGAAAAGAAAATCAGCACTGTCAAGCGTATTGTCATCAGTCATAATTATGGCACGCTCGATAGCATGTTGTAGCTCTCTGATGTTACCTGGCCAATTGTACTTCTTGAGTTTGTGGATGGCATCATCAGAAATACCTTTTACTTCTTTGCGGTATTTTTTGGCATACTGCTTTATAAAATGCTCGGCTAATAAAGGAATATCATCTAAACGATCTCTCAGAGGAGGTAGCTTAATTTCGACTGTGTTAATTCTGTAGAGTAGATCTTGCCTAAATGTGTTGTCCTGCACCATGTCATGGATGTTCATATTCGTGGCGCAAACCAACCGGATATCGATATTGATGGCTTTATTGGTGCCTATACGAGTGACAGTTCGGTTTTGTAGTACTGTGAGCAATTTAGACTGAAGGGGTAGGCTTAGGTTGCCAATTTCATCAAGGAAAAGAGTGCCCTCATTGGCAATTTCAAATCTTCCTGCCCGATCTTCTTTGGCATCAGTAAAGGCACCTTTTTTATGACCGAAAAGCTCGCTTTCAAAGAGGGTTTCTGTAATAGCACCCATATCTACTGAGATGAAGCTATTGTCTTTTCTTAATGATCGCTGGTGAATGGCTCTGGCGATAAGCTCTTTACCGGTTCCATTTTCACCAAGAATTAAAACATTGGCATCAGTTTTTGCGACTTTCTCAATAAGATTAAACACATCTTGTATGGCCCTGCTTCTGCCAATGATATCTTTAAAAGGCTGATTGATATCTTCTTCCAGCTGTTTTTTAGCTTTTTTTAACTTGTCAACCTCTTTATAAGACTTCTTTAGTTTTATGGCTGTAGAGATCGTAGCTAGTAATTTTTCGTTTTGCCAGGGCTTAAGCACAAAATCTGTGGCCCCTTCTTTAAGCGCTCTTACAGCCATCTCTACATCTCCAAAAGCAGTGATCATGATTACAACAGCAGATGGGTCATGTTCCAAAATGTGTGCGAGCCATTCAAAGCCTTCTTTGCCACTTGTAGTGTCTTTGCTGAAGTTCATATCCAACAGGATGACATCATAAGTGTCATTATTAAGTAAAAAAGGAATCTTTTTTGGGTTCTTTTCTATAATTACCTGGTGGGCATGTTTCTTTAATAAAAGTTTGGCGGCAAGGAGCACGTCTTCATCGTC
>NZ_SMMD01000542.1 GCF_009711475.1 Fulvivirga aurantia | reverse complement strand
TGATAAGTATCCAAGAGGCACGAATACTGCAATCATTATAAAAATCGGTGTATATGAATAATTGTCAGTAATCACAGGCACGAGGAAGTTCATAATGATTACGGAGAAAATTCCTACCGTGCCACCTAAACCGGCTAGTGAACCCACTGATTTACCACTAAAAAGATCGCTTGGAATGGTTTGAATGTTGGAAATAACAAACTGAAAACCGAATAGCACAACAGCCACAATAGCTACAAACTTTAACGGTGTATTACCTGCCAGAATAGTAGCTATCAGTCCAAGAAACATGATAGCACAACCAACCAAAATTGTTTGCTTACGTGCCTTATCCACAGATGCTCCCTTTATCATCAACTTGCCGGAGTAATACCCACCTGATAAACTTCCAATAGCGGCACCTACATAAGGCACCCAGGCAAAAAAGCCAATTTCTTTTACATTAAAGCCATAAACATCTGCCAGGTAGATTGGCATCCAGCCGACAAAAAGCCACCAAATGGGCTCTACAAAAAATCTTGAAGCCAAAACGGCCCAAGATTCTCGATGTGATAAAATGTCCGTCATACTTAGGCCAGGCTTATCAGAATTTTCTTTTTTCTGTTCTATACCAGCCATGATGTAACTTCTTTCTTCTTTCGAAATCCAAGGGTGGCTTGTTGGCAGTGATTTATTGAAAATAACCCAGGGTATCACCCATAAAAGACCGAGCATACCAAGCAATAGAAAGGTCATCTCCCAACCGATAGCGACCCATACAATAGCGATTAGTGGTGGTGCTACAATTGACCCCATAGCTGCTCCAGAATTAAAGATACCTTGTGCCAATGCGCGTTCTTTAGCTGGAAACCACTCTGCATTACTTTTTACAGCTCCAGGCCAGTTACCAGCTTCACCTAGACCAAGCAGTATTCTAAATACGCTGAAAGAAAGTACTCCTCTGGCAAAAGCGTGAAGAGCTGTAGCCAAACCCCAAACAGTGATGGAAACAACGAAACCTAGCTTGGTTCCAATTTTATCAAACATCTTTCCGGAAACAGACTGACCAACAGCATACGCCACGAGGAATATATTTAGGATAAGTGCATAATCATTCTTATCCATATTTAAATCATTAGAAATGTCGGGCCACATAATAGCAAGTGCCGACCGATCTATATAATTGATTATTGTAGCCAGACAAACCAGCCCGATAATGTACCACCTAAGTCCTCGTACTTTCATTACTAGTCTTCTTTATTACCAAAATATGAAACACCAGATCCATCGAGAAAATCTTCCCTTACCGGACTAAAAGTGTCTATGAGTTTACCTGCTTCGAGGCATACTGCGCTGTGCACAAGATTTGGCTCGATGTACACGCCATCACCTGCACTTACTACTTGCTTCACACCATCTATTTCAAACTCAAATTTGCCTTCTACACAGTAAGTAGCCTGGGTGTGAAAATGACTATGCGGTGTACCGACTGCATCCTTTTTGAAGTTGACCAGCACCATCATAATCTGGTTATCGTAACCCAACATTTTGCGGGACACACCTCCTCCAAGGTCTTCCCATTCCATGTTTTTTGTGATGATATATTTATCGCTGCTTCGTTTCATGATTTTAATTATTTAATGTTTTAGAAAAATGTACTGCTCCTTGCCACTCAAGTGCATGGCCTTCCAATGACAGACTATGATTACTGTTTTCGGCTGCATCATTTAGGCTGACGGCAAAGAGGTAGTTTTCTCCATTATGCAATACAAATGAGATAGCAGCATAGTCTTTTGACTGATGCAATACCTTTAGTGAGGCCACAGAAGTGAATGAGTTGATTGGTATTTCATCGGCATAATTATACCTACCATGTATTTCATATAAACTTGCAAATAGAGTGTTGCCGCTTGTTCTTCTATGGATTAGTCCAGGATCTCTGCGTAAATTAAAGTTAGGATCATTAGCTCCAATTCTTGTCAAAAGCGCCTGATCACCATCATTTACTGCGGAAGTGATCGTGTAAAATTTCTGATTATTAAACCAGGTCATACTAAATACATCACTGCTAAGATCTGCCTGTCCCTCAAGCCACAGGTGTTGATAACCATCATTCTCACCCATAGGAGTAAGGTTATTGTTAGTAAGAAATTTTTGATTTGATGACATGAATTCACCTTTAAAATATAGTGGCAAATCATACCGTGTTCCTTCTGGAGCCAGCACTGAAAAAAGGTCGATGATTAATGGATTTTCGAGTGCTTCAATGGTGACTACAGCCATTGTTCGCTGCATCATTATGTTTTTATAGGCATTGGTTTCTTTGGCAGATACTACCTGTAAATCAGAATCAGAAACTTCAAATAAATAAGGTGTGCCGGATGCTTTATCAGCTGCCTTAACATTGCCATCAAAATGGGAATCTTTATCTACCACCAACGTATTGTGTGCTATGGTTTGTTTGGCCCAGCTGTTGTTTTCTTTAAGATAGCCTCCACCATCTTTATGTTCGATATTCACCCATCGCGCAGAACCATAGTCCTGAATCACTTCATCAGCTCCATTGTATAGCAGGAACCCTAATCGATCAAAATGACCATGACCCATGCCATGCTTGGCATATTTCATCATAATGGTGAGGCCATCTTTTCTAATGGTACCAATAGCCCCTTCATCACCTTTAGCCCCATCGCTCAGCTCGATGCTTTTATATTGGTAAGGTTCAGCTTTTCCTAAGGCAATGCTCTTAGCGGCTGCTAATCCGGAATCATTTAGCGGTACACGTCCCTGGCTTTCAATAATGGATAGCAATTGCGGATCGTTGCCACCATAGTGATATGCCATACTAACCGCATTTACAAGTTCTCTAGACCTTAGCGACATGCCTTTCTGGGCATCGTTGATTGGGAAAAACTCTCCGGCCGAATTAGTTTGATTAATCAGGGCATCAACGGCCTTAATCAAGAGTCCATCACGGTAATCCAGTATATCTAATTCTGTTTTTTTATTGGCTAACCCCTGGGCAAATATCAAAAACGGATATATAGCATAGCGTTGGTAATAAGGCCCTTCGGTATAGTATCCATCAGGTGAGAAAGCATGATCGAGCTGTGCTAAAAAACCCGCTTCTTTTTGACCATCTAATGTAATATCACCACCATCATTGTCCTTCACAATATCTCCGGGCACTTTGACGTCCAGTCCATGTAATGCCCAATCGACCAGCTCATCGTCTCCCATCACTAAACCAATCATACCAACCCCCGCATTGCCCCAGGTACTATGATTATGTATGCGATTGAAAAATTGTGGGTTTTCTACCGAAATATATTCTGCATAAGGCCGGAACAATTCCTTATTCAGCTTCTTAACAGTCTTTTTATCAAGCCAATCATATATACAGTCATAGGCCTGAGCAGTATATACCAGCCAGTTGGCATCATTTAGACACTGCCAAAAAAACTTACCCCTTGCGTAAGACCGTTCTGCAGGGTGCTTACCAAGTGTAGGGTAAATCTCCGCATACTCCAATAGCATATCTTTTACATATATTGCGTATTTCTCATCGTTTGTGATTTGAAAAAGTACTCCGGCCTTCTGCATGGTGAAAAAATTGGCCTTGTGCCTCTCGTGCGTATAACCGCCAGCGAGATCTTTAGGAACCGGTACATCAATACCCATCTCAATTTGAGCATCAACATGGGCTTGAACTTCCTTCACCGTTTGATCAAACAGCGGCACTTCTCCAATACTCGATCGAATGGCTTTTACTCCCTCAACCG
>NZ_SMMD01000654.1 GCF_009711475.1 Fulvivirga aurantia | reverse complement strand
ATAAGTATTTTGAAGACTTACCGGGTATCATTCAGGCTAAAGCTGTAAAACAGCAAAAGCAACCACAATTGATTTTTGTGAAAAGCCTGAAGTATGCACTACCTGCTTTGGCTCTCATTTGTGTAATTGCTTATTTCGGAGGCTTTTTCAGCGTAGAGACCGCAGAACCACAGGAGTTACTAGCTGAAGTAAGTACTAACGATCTTATAGATTATCTGGAAAGTACAGATATCACTAGCGATGAAATTTTAGAAAACATCGATTTAGAGTCTTTGGATTTGGAGTTTGGTACAGAGTCTCAAATTACTGACGATCTTAATGAAGAAGACCTCGAGTTGTTATTTGAAGAATATATAATAGAAGAAGAAATACTGTAATGCCACGGCAATACAACTAATTATACAGCTATGAAAAACATCATTTTATTACTTGTAACATTAAGCTTCGCTACAGTTGCATATGGTCAAAATACCACGGCTAGAGAAAAAATTGAAAGTGCCCGCATTGCGTTGATTACAGAGCGCCTAGGCCTCACACCTGAGCAAGCAGAAAAGTTCTGGCCACTCTACAATGAGTTTAGAACTAAAAATGAGGCGCTCAAAAAAGAGTATGAAGTGGCTAAAAGAAGTCTTGATCCACAAACGGCTACCGATAAAGATAAAAGACAACTTCTTGAATTAGGCCTTAAATTAAAAGAGCAAAAGCTTCAGATCGAGAAAGATTACTCCGGTCGAATGCTGAGAATCATCAGCGCTCAACAAATCATGTCTTTGAGAAAAGCCGAAGATGATTTTAGGCGGATGCTTCTCGATCAGATACAAAAGCGGAGATTACAGCAAGGCCGCAGAAACCAAATACGTGACAAAGTAAGAGACAGGAGAAACGGAGACGGTAATTAAAAACACTACATGCTTATAAAGAACCTTAATTGTTGCCTTTTGGCTGCCTCTCTCTTTCTATTACCTATTTTCTGCACTGCACAAGATGGTTTTACTGAAGAAGAGCAAGCAGAACTGGATGCCTTAGATGCTTTTCTTACAGATGTTGACTCAGCTTCTATGATTAGCCTTTTGGATAGTCTCGTTAAGCTCGATGATCTAGAGAATCGATCTCAACTTGCTTTGAAATTAGGCTACAACAGTGAATCTATCATAGACAATAGAGAATCTCTGGGTACAGAAAACGGGCTCTTTTCTGGCATTACTTACTATCATAAAAGCGGCCTTTTCTTAGATGTTATCTCCTTTTGGAATTCACAATTCGAACCTAAAAATTACTTAACGACAACGAGCATTGGCTATCTGGGCACAATAGGTAAAAAATGGAGTGTTCTTGCCAGTTACGAGCATTATTTTTTTAACGAAAATGCAGAATCAGAAGAGATAGAATTTCCTTTTACGGATGGTCTTAATGCCTCTGTCTATTTTGTCGAAAAGTATTTCGAGTTAGGGGCAGATTATACGATCATCTTTGGAGATACCTTTAAGTCACATAAATTAAATTATAGCGTTACTGGTAATTTTACTTTTAAAAATGTGCCTTTGGCCGACCGACTTACCTTGAGACCAGCGGTTGCCCTATTGTGGGGCAATCAGATTTTTACACGCTTAAAAGTAGACAAGCGATTTATCAACCCAAGAAAGAGGTTTTCTTTTGTAGATGAAAATGTGTTTGGCTTAATGAATATCGGCTTTATACTTCCTGCTTACCTTCAGTTCAATTCATTAAATGTGGGTCTCTCCTACCAGTTTAACCTTCCACAGGAATTAGATGGTGAAGACCTGGCCTACACAAACAGCAATGTTTTCAATCTAAGTCTTTCATATTTCATTAAACTTTAAGTGCATTAGAGCATAATTAGTAGCTTTGAAGCACATGACAGATAAGCTCTCATTATTTGAACTTAACAAACTGGTAAAAGCCACTCTCGATGCAAACCTGGCTCCATCTTACTGGGTGGTTGCTGAGATTGGTGAGCTCAGAACCAACTACACAGGGCACTGCTATTTAGAGCTGGTAGAAAAAGAAGATGATAAGGTCATCGCCAAGTCACGAGCGACTATTTGGGCCTATACCTATCGCAATTTATCGACATGGTTTGAAGGAATGACTGGTAAAGCACTTCAGCCGGGCCTTAAGATACTTTGTAATGTATCAATCCAATACCATGAGCTCTATGGTTTCAGCCTTAATATAAAAGACATCGATGCTAACTTCACATTAGGCGAAAGGGCCAGAAAGCGGAAGGAAATCATTGATCGATTGGTAGCTGATGGCATTTTTGATATGAACAAGAGTTTATCTCTTCCTCAGGTACCTCAAAATATTGCCATTATTAGCTCTCCTACTGCTGCCGGCTTTGGAGATTTTGTCAACCAACTTGAATCAAACAGCGGAGGCTATCATTTCAAAATACAGCTATTTAAGGCTACCGTTCAGGGTGATGGTGCGGCTGAGTCAATGATTCAAGCTTTGCATCAGATTCATAACGGTTTAGATAATTTTGATTTGGTATGCCTTATCCGAGGTGGTGGCTCGCAGATTGATCTTGATTGTTTTGATCATTATGAATTGGCTTCACACGTAGCACAATTTCCATTACCGGTGCTTACCGGTATTGGTCATGACCGAGATGAAACCATTGCAGATTTGGTCTCACATACACGGCTAAAAACACCTACAGCCGTTGCGGAGTTTTTAATAAATGGTGTGAGAATATTTGAAGAGGCCTTAGAGGTGCAGTTTTCTCAATTGTATCATTTAACCAATCAAATAATTACTAACCAAAAGCAAAGTTTGCAGCGCGTGACGCAAAACATGAAATCGGCTTCAAAGGAGTTGTTAAGACATGAAAACTCACGCACACAATACCTAAAAGATCGGCTCTTAATGCAATCAAAAAACGAACTTAGAGCTCAACAAAGCCGACTAGAGAATCTTGACAAACATTTGTCGTTGATAAACCCACTCACAATCCTGGAACGTGGCTATACCATAACACTCAAAAATGGTAAAAGAATTGGAACTGAAACTGTGAAGAAGGGTGATGAAATACAAACTATTACAGCGAAGCAGGTGATAAAAAGTAAAGTAGAAAAAGCAGCTAAAAGAGATGAGTAAAAAAGGAAGTTATAGAGAGGCAATGGAAGAAATAGAATCAATTATTGCCAAAATAGAAAATGAAGAACCGGACGTTGATGAACTAAGCAAGCTCGTAAAAAGAGCCGCCAAGCTCATAAAAGTCTGCAAATCTAAAATTAAGGATACAGAGACTGACCTGAGTTCTACTTTGGAAGAACTGGAATAAACCTTTAAAGAATCAGGCAACCGTATTTATAATAACCATTTTTAATAGTAAGGGTAATTTGATAATTTACGCACCCTTAAAATCAGAAACTAAAACATAAACTATGAGAAGAACATATTTAATAGCATTAGTTGCTTTATTTTCTCCAATACTTATGCTTGCTCAGCCACAATCATCTGCGTATTGGCAGCAGCGCGGTGAGTATGAAATGGAGATTGATATGGACGTAACTACCCATAAATTTCAAGGGAAACAAAAGCTTACCTATTACAACAATTCACCCGATACCTTAAACAAAGTTTACTATCATTTATACTTCAACGCATTCCAGCCGGGTAGCATGATGGATGTGAGGTCTCTTAGTATAGCAGACCCCGACAGACGTGTAGGTGATAGAATCTCAAAATTGAGTGATGATGAAATAGGATACCAGCACATTGAGTCTCTAAAGCAAAATGGCAAAGCCGTAACTTACAAAGTAGAAGGCACAATACTCGAAGTGAGGCTCAACAAGCCAATCATGCCAAATGACAAAGCCGTTTTTAAAATGGAATTCGAAGGTCAGGTGCCTGTTCAGATCAGAAGATCTGGTAGAGATAATGCAGAAGGCATTTCATACTCTATGTCACAATGGTATCCTAAAATGGCCGAATACGATTATTTAGGCTGGCATACTAATCCCTACATTGGAAGAGAATTTCATGGCCTATGGAGCGATTTTGACGTTAAGCTTACCATAGATCAGACTTACACTGTAGGTGGAACCGGTTACTTACAAAATGCCAATGACATCGGTCATGGATATGCTGAAGGTGAAGGCAAACCAAAAAATGGTAAACTCACCTGGCATTTTAAAGCACCAAATGTAATAGACTTTATGTGGGCTGCTGACCCGGATTACAAACACACGACAGCACAAGTACCAAATGGTCCTACGCTTCATTTCTTTTATCAGGAAACAGAAGAGAATCAGGAAAATTGGGCTAAGTTGCCGGAAATGATGGTGCAGGCCTTTGAATATCTTAACAAAAACTTCGGCAAATATCCATACGACCAGTACTCATTCATTCAAGGTGGCGATGGCGGTATGGAGTACCCAATGGCAACACTAATTACCGGAAACAGAAACTTTAACAGCTTATTAGGAGTGTCGGTACATGAAGCGATTCATAGCTGGTATCAGGGTGTGCTGGCTACAAATGAGAGTCTATACCCATGGATGGATGAAGGTTTTACTTCCTATGCATCTGATGAAGTAATGAAGCATTTACTTAATCCTGATAGTGATTCAGACCCACACACGGGTTCGTATAGAAATTATTTCTTCCAAGCTAGTAGTGGCAACGAAGAAGCACTTACGACACACTCTGATCACTATAATACTAACAGGTCTTATGGTATCAATTCATACTCAAAAGGTGCGGTATTCTTACACCAACTAAGCTATATAATTGGTCAGGAGACTTTTATGAAAGGTATGAGAAGGTATTACAATACCTGGAAGTTTAAGCATCCTACTTCTGTAGACTTCATTCGCGTAATGGAGAAAGCCTCAGGAATGCAGCTTGACTGGTACCTTGAGCACTTTGTTTATTCTACTAACCAGATCGACTATGGTATCAAAACAATTTTAGGATCTGACGATGCTACATATGTGACATTGGAAAGAGTGAAGAATATGATGATGCCTATCGACTTATATGTAGAGTATGAAGATGGTAGCCGTGAGATTTATTACATTCCGCTTAGAATTATGAGAGGTGCTAAAGATGTAGAAGATCAAAATGTACAGCGTATGACATTAGAAGAGTGGCCTTGGACAAACCCAAGCTACACGCTCAAAATCAATAGAAAAGCATCAGAAATCAAAAGCATAGAAATTGATGCTTCTGAGAGAATGGCTGATATTGAAAGAGCT
>NZ_SMMD01000091.1 GCF_009711475.1 Fulvivirga aurantia | reverse complement strand
GGTACATTTACTTTAGCACAAAAAAGAGCTTATGACATTTAAAGAAACCGAGTTTGACGGTTTATTCGAAGTAATTCCCCAAAAGCACGGAGACGATCGGGGATATTTTTTGGAGACCTACCATAAAGAAAAGTTTTCCGATGCAGGCATTAACTATGATTTTCTTCAGGACAATCAGTCCTTTTCTGTAAAAAACACGCTACGCGGTTTACACTTACAAAGACCACCTCATCAGCAGGTAAAATATGTCAGAGTTTTAAAAGGTAAGGTTTTAGATGTGGTTGTTGACCTTAGACAAGAGTCTAAAACCTTCGGTAAATATTATTCCAAGGTATTATCCGAAGAAAACCAACATGGGCTAGTTGTACCAGGAGAATTTGCACATGGTTTCCTGGCATTGGAAGATTCAGTTTTTTGCTATAAATGCAGTAATCTATACAACAAAGCAAGTGA
>NZ_SMMD01000784.1 GCF_009711475.1 Fulvivirga aurantia | reverse complement strand
ATGTAATTGATGATTTTATCTTCAAACCGAGTTATATCTACTTGAGGTTTTACTTTGATAAATGCCTGTACTGACGTAGAAGTGGCAGTCCATGAGTCCCAGATACGCAGGGAACCCCCTGTTTCAAATGCTATGAGTATTTCATGTGGCAGGTCTGTGTTACCCGGCAGGTTGGCTATCACACCTGTGACTGTAAGGTCAACCGCGTTTTCATAGTTTATAACTTTACCCAGCGCGTCCTGATAGTTGCCAAAAAATCGCTCGGCCATACGTTTGCTGAGGATAACATTGCCCGCAGTGCCCAGGGACTCTGCATCGCCTAATAAAAATTCATGCTTAAATATTTTGAAGTAGCTAGGCATTGTAAACCCAAGATGAACATCATCATTTTCGTATCTCACCTTGTTTCCATCACTTTCTATAGTAATAAGGGAGCCGGAATTCTGATCGAGATAGGCTAAAGCCTCCACCTCAGGATATTCTTCGGCAAATTTTAAACGTAAGGGGTATGGAATTCCTGATTCATAACCCAGCTCGCCATTGGTAGTTTCGTTTTGTACCAGACGAAAAATGCGATCAGTATCTGCATGGTAAGTATCGAAACTTAAGTCATAACTGATTATGAAATAAATGACTATAGCCGCACTTGTGCCTATGGCTAGCCCAGCCACGTTTGTAAATGCATGGGCCTTATTTTTAAGCAGGTTTCTAAAACTGATTTTAAGGATGTTTTTAAACATGGGGCTCGTATTTAAGTAAATTACTCATCCTTGAGTGCTTTTACAGGGTTTTCCAGTGCTGCTCTGAGAGACTGATATCCGATAGTCATGAAAGTTATAATCGCTGAAATCAATATAGCTACCACAAAAAACCAGACGTGCATATCTATTCTATAAGCAAAATCATTGAGCCAGTCACTCATGACATACCAGGCAACAGGTGCTGCCAGCAAAAACGCAATCACCACCAACAGAATGAAGTCCTTAGAAAAGAGGAAAATGATACTGAAGATATTTGCACCCAGCACTTTTCTTACACCTACTTCTTTTGTTCGCTGGTTTACGATAAAGGAAATAAGACCTAACAGACCCAGGCAGGAAACAAAAATTGAGATGCCCGAAAAGAGCTTAAACAAATTGAAAGTCTGCTGCTCAGCTTCATAAAACTCTCTCACAGACTCGTCCATAAAATCGTACTCATATAAATTATCAGGAAATAAATTTTGATGAACCTTTTGAATATGCGCCAGGGCATCAGAAGTATTATTGGTTGAAATTTTAATCCCTGCGTTGTAATGAAATTGAGGAAACTTGGTGATTACAACCGGAACCACAGCATTGTGAAGTGAGTTTGAATGAAAATCTTTCACCACGCCAACTATAGGCGCGGTAAAATCGCCCAACCCGGTAGTAATCATCTGACCAATCGCATCTTCCGGATTGCTAAAGCCAAGTTTTTTTACCGCAGTCTCATTCAAAATATAAGGTATCTGGCTACCCGGTGCCTCCTCCTTAAATATTTGAATGGCCAATTTATCTTCAGCTGGTGTAAACCATCGGCCATGCAATAATTTCAATCCATAAACCTCATTATAATAGAAATCTGCCGGTTTCATTTGAGTTTCCAGACGTGAGTCTCTTCCCTTTGAGGCTAGAAAATAGTGAGTTTCAAAGGTGTCATCACTCATTGGAGAACCTAAGGCAAAAGAAACTGATTTGATATTCTCATTTGCCAGGAGTTGATCTCTGAATCTGGAGGTAGTTTCTTCGCTACTGTCATCAATGCTCACGTTTACAATGGCCTCCTTTTCAAAACCTAAAGGCTTTTCTACAAAATAATTCATCTGACTAGCCACCACCAATGTAGCTATGATAAGCACTTGGGAAATAAAAAACTGGACTACGATAAGGCCTTTTCTAAGAAATAATGAGGAACTACTTTGTGAGTGAATGTTACTTTTCAGGGCTTTAACCGGGTTGAAGCCCGACAGTACAATCGCAGGATAAACACCCGCAGCCAATGTGACTACAAGTATGAGCGCCAGTACAAAAAGCAAGACATCAAAATCATGTAAGGCACTGAAAGCAAGCTTCTTATCAAAGAATTGATTAAAAATAGGCAGTAATCTTTCAGCAAGAGCTATTGACAAAAGGCCACTGAGAAAAGTAACGATAAAAGTCTCTCCCAGATAATAACGAATGAGTTGGCCACGCGCAGCTCCAAGAGTTTTTCTCACGCCAACCTCTTTTGATTTTTTTACAGATAGAGCGGTGGTTAAGTTGATAAAGTTTACTGCGCCAATTATTAATATAAAAGCACCAATAATACCTAGTGCCCAAAGTGCTTTGGCACTAACGGCTTCATTATTCCACTTTTTATCAAAATGAATATCGGCAAGAGGCTGTAAGTAGAAGCGCTTATTTGATCTTTGATGTTCTTCAAAATACTTGTTCACAACCACTTCAAATTGAGCTTCAGCTTGTGCTCTCTCAATATCTTCCTGAAGTTTGACATACGAATAGCCCTCTGCTGATAGCGACCACTCGTCTATCGGTAAGCCGAAATATTCTTCAGTAAATGATGGGTAAGAAATGAGCATATCAAATTGTATATGAGAGCTTACCGGTGGGTCGGCAACAATCCCAACAATTTCAACATCCAGCTTATTTCTCACTTTTACTTTTTTACCTATAGGTGAGGTATCGTTAAACAACAAATTAGCTGTAGATGCTGTGATAAGCGCTAGATTAGGCTGACCTAGTGCTTCTTTGGGATTACCAGAAACCGTTTTAAAGCTGAATACATCGAAAAAATTTGAATCGGCAAATACTACACGATCAAGTATAAACTTTTCGTTATCGAAAGTGATAAGTGGATTGTAGTCGTTATGAATTTGAGTGGCAGACTCTATGTGGTTTAAGTCTGTGTGTAATGCCCCAATCATTGGGTAAGGTACGGAAGCATTATAATCAAGACCATCAGCATCCTGAGTAGACCTGGTGACTCTAAAAATTCTATCTCCACCTTCGTGAAAATCGTCAAAGCTTACTTCCTGATTGATATAAAGGTAGATAACGAGACTTGAAGTAATACCGATTGTAAGGCCTATAATATTGATAAGCGAAAACCACTTATTCTTCCTTAAATTTCTAAGAGTGATATTTAGAAAGTTTTTAATCATTTGCTTTTTCTCAGTTTTAGATCGACTAGCTAAGTCTAAAAAGAGTGCCAAAAGCCCTTTTGTACAAAAATAGCGGTATTAGGCCTTAATTTAATTTGAACTGTATCATTTTCGATACACCAAGACGTTTGTTTTTGATACAGTTTAGTATTTTGGTACTTCTAAAAACACTCGTGACCTATAAAAACCATTATATAAGTTGAAAACTAAGGCCAATATACTGATAGTTGATGATGACAGGGATGTGCTTGAGACTGCCCGCATGTTTTTGAAACAAGAATTTTCTTCAGTCGATATTGAAGAAGATCCCAATAAGATAGCCGGTTATTTTGAAATCAAAGACTATGATGTCATCCTACTTGACATGAACTTTAATAAAGGCCTTAATAATGGAGAAGAGGGTTTTTACTGGCTATCAGAAATATTGAAGATGGACTCTGAAGCCATTGTTATACTCATCACCGCCTATGGTGAGGTAGATTTGGCAGTAAAGGCCATGAAGATGGGTGCCACCGACTTTGTATTGAAGCCTTGGAAAAACCAGAAACTCTTAGCCACAATACTCTCTGCTATAAAGCATCGAGAATCCGGAAAAGAAATATCAAAACTTAAAGCCACTCAGCAGAAATTAAATGCTGATAATAATAGCATTGATAAAATCATAGGTGAGGCTCCAGCAATACAAAGGGTAAAAGACCTGATTAAGAAAGTAGCAAAAACAGATGCCAACGTATTGATTTTAGGAGAAAACGGAACAGGTAAAGAGTTGGTAGCGCGTGCTCTGCACAGTGAATCAAACCGGTATGATAACACCTTTATAAATGTTGACCTGGGTGCCATTACTCCTACTCTATTTGAAAGTGAACTTTTTGGACATACCAAAGGATCATTTACCGATGCCAAAACCGATCAACCTGGTCGTTTCGAAATCGCTGATAAAGGCACTCTGTTTCTAGATGAAATAGGCAACCTATCTCTTCCTCTCCAGGCCAAGTTACTCACTGTTTTGCAAAGCAGATCAGTAAGGCGTGTAGGTTCTGCAAAAGATATACAGGTAGATTTCAGGTTGATCTGTGCTACTAATAACGACATAGCACAAATGGTTGCTGACCAAACTTTCAGACAAGATCTGCTCTATAGAGTAAATACTGTTGAAATACACCTTCCCGCTCTAAGAGACCGACTTGATGATATTCCCATATTGGTCAGTCATTTTCTTAAAATTTATACTGGCAAGTACCAAAAGCAAGGTATCTCTGTAGCAAAAAATGTGTTAAATCAACTCAAAAACTATGATTGGCCAGGAAACATCAGAGAACTGCAGCATGCGGTTGAACGAGCAGTGATTTTAACTGAAAATTCAGAAATTAATGATGTTGGGTTATTATTAAACAGTCCGTCTGCTATTTCTCAAAAAAGCCAGGCCACTACTCTTGATGAAATGGAAAGAGATTTTATCATCAAAACGCTTCAGGATCATGAAGGTAATGTAACCCAAACTGCCAAAACCCTAGGGCTTACCAGGACTGCCTTGTACAGGAGAATGGACAAGCATGGGATAAAGTAATCAAGTGGTAATGGTAAAATAATAAGTTAGACTCTTTGAGATTTTATTAAAATATGAAATATTTGAGGTTAATTTAAATATAAAATCTTCACATGAAAAAATTTTTACCTTTATCAATCTTAGTTTTAGTATTTTTATTCTCTTCTAATTGCGCTAGCATAGTTAGCAAAACTACCTATCCGGTAAATTTTGCTAGTCAACCAAGTGAAGTCGATATTAAAATCACTGACAGAAAAGGCAACCTGGTTTTCTCAGGACACACTCCGGCATTGGTACAACTGAAATCAGGTGCAGGATTTTTCACTAAAGCGATTTACAATGTTACTTACTCTAAAGAGGGCTATAAAGATATTTCCTTTCCAGTTGAGGCAGATATCGATGGCTGGTATTTCGGAAACATTGTTTTTGGTGGTTTAATTGGATTATTGATCGTAGACCCAGCGTCTGGAGCAATGTACAAAATTAGCAACCCTTTTTATAATATGGCTTTGCAACAAGATGATACATCTGCTCAATTGAATGTTTATTCAATTGAAGATATTCCGGAATCATGGAAATCTGATTTGGTGAAGATCAATTAGTAAATACTTATAAAAGTGAGGAAGGACTCTTTCCTCACTTTTGTTTTAAAATAAGCTAAGCATTACTCTCAATGGCCTGTCTCATTTGATGCACCGGGACTACTCCGGATTGCTGCCACTTTATAGCACCATTTTTAAATAATATTAAGGTTGGCACTCCCCTCACCTGATATTTACTGGCTGCTGCGGGATTCTTATCTATATCTACCTTTATAATCTTGGCCTTGTCTCCTATTTGACCTTTGAGCTCATCAAGCATCGGTGCCATCATCTTGCACGGTCCACACCAGGTGGCGTAGAAATCTACCAAAACTGGCGTATCGCCATTTATCAATTCTTGAAATTTTGACATTACTACTCTTTTAAAGTAAAACCACAATCAATTCATAAGGTTTGCATAAGTCACGTAAACCTGGAATCTATTAAAATTACAATCAATTAGTTTTCCTTAAATCTTTTTACTTGGTTAAATCTACTAAAAGAGGGAATTTACGGACCAAATGAGTTTCACAAAAAAATTCTCCTTTAAAGTATCAGTCAGAATTGTTCTGATTTTAACCACCGCTTTCACCTTAGCCTATATTCTAGGTGATAGCCGTCTTTTCTTTAATCAAATAATCTTAGGCATTCTGCTTATTGGCCTGGTCATGGAGTTGTTGAGGTTTGTCAATAAAACCAATCGGGAATTGGCAAAATTTATACTCGCTATCAAACACAGTGACTTCTCCATCAACTTTAATAAAAGTAAGATAGGTACCTCATTCGATATACTTAATGATTCTTTTGAACAGATCATACAGCAATACAAGCAGGCCAAGATTGAGAAAGAAGCACAATTTCAATACCTCAAAACGGTGGTTGATCATATCAACATCGGCATAATTTCTATAGAAAACAGTGAAAGTATTACGCTAATAAATCGTACTGCAGAAAAACTATTGAACATAACCGGGGTAAACAATTGGCAAATATTCAAAGAGAAACTGCCTGCATTCTCATTGGCAGTAAAGGAATTACAACCCGAAGGTCGCAGGCTATTGGAAATTGAATTAAGTGAAAAGATCACATTATCATTAGATGTGAGTACAGTCATACTGCTCGAAAAAGAGTATACATTAGTCACATTTCAGGATATCAGAAATGAAATTGAACAGAAGGAGATTGAAGCCTGGCATAAGCTTATCAGGATATTGACGCATGAGATCATGAACTCTGCCACCCCTATTAGCTCACTCACTGAAACCATGCAAATGATGCTTAACAAAGAGCATCTGTCAGATGATATTATAGAAGACCTGAAATTTTCTCTTAAGACTATACAGCGTAGAAGTGATGGTATGTTGGCTTTTATTGATGATTACAGAAAAATAACAAGGGTACCCAAGCCCAACAAAACAGACATCGATGTAAAAGAACTGTTTGATGGTATAGCACGGCTCACTAAATCGGAAATTGAGAAACAAGGCATTGATCTTAAAAGTGAATCTCAAGAGGGGATTATCATCAATGCAGACACTAAACTCATCGAGCAAATCATTCTAAATCTTATAAAAAACGCCCAAGACGCGCTAAAATCCAGTCAAAATAAGATCATACATTTATCAGCTAAAGCTGAAGAAAAAAACATAGTAATTAAAGTAAAAGATACAGGCTCTGGCATTGAGGATGATCTTTTGAAAGAAATCTTCATTCCATTCTTCTCAACAAAAAAAGAAGGTTCCGGTATCGGTTTGAGTCTATCAAAGCAAATCATGCATATGCACGGTGGATCAATTAAAGCAGAAAGCATTATTGGTGAAGGGACCACGTTTACTTTACGCTTTTCTTCAGCAGCTAAATAATTACACTTTTCTTACATCAGTTATTTTTCTAAACAACATGCCTCCAGGCTCTGCTAGTATTTTGATAATTCATTAGGTATCTTTATGAGTTTAAACAGTAAGCAATACTTACATTATAACTTGTAATGAGTTACTACCTGAAATCTTCCCATTCTGGGACATTTTTGTAACTTAATTATGCCCATATGCCTCATAATGATGGTTGGCTAACAAATTGTAATAATTAATATAAATAATGGCTTTAGTTATGAACCGCTTTCTACTTCCGCTCCTCTGTTTGCTTTTGCTTGGCTCAGCCATCAAAGCTCAGCCAACTAACGATAATTTTGCCAGCGCCATTGATGTTACATCAATTATCAACAGTTGCTCAGCAGATGCCGCATATACTACCATCAGTGCTACAGGTGATTTAAATGCTGGCTCATGTTGGAATAATTCAGGTCCTCGGCAAAACGTATGGTTTAGGTTCATTGCACCCGCCAGCGGAGAGATAAACATAACTGTAGATATAGGAGGCACTAAAGGGACTCAAAGAAGATCACAACTAGCGCTTTGGCAAAGTGATGGAACAACTGAAGTAGCGTGCGATCGCTATACTTCTGCTAATGATGATGTTGTAACGCTTGGTTCAATCGGCCTTACACCAGGAAACACATATTACATTTCAGTTGACACTTACAACGGAAGCTACGATGGTACTTTTACGCTTTGCCTTAATGACAATGTTGACTATGATTTTTTTGAAGGAGCACAAGACATTACAGGCTTAATAGGCACTTGTTCAACAGATGAGGCTTACACCACAGTTGGCGCTTCCCCAGATTTGAATGCAGGTAGTTGCTGGAACAATTCGGGCCCACAACTCAACAGGTGGTTTTCATTCACTGCTCCGGCCAGTGGAAGAATCAATATCACGGTAGACATTGGAGGAACCAAAGGAACACAAAGAAGAACACAAGCGGCTCTCTGGCAGAGTGATGGAACTACGGAAGTTGAATGCGCACGTTATACTTCTACTAACGGTGATGTAGTAGTACTCGGATCAACAACCTTAACACCAGGAAATACATATTATCTTTC
>NZ_SMMD01000573.1 GCF_009711475.1 Fulvivirga aurantia | reverse complement strand
GCCCTGATTGCATTTACTCTCACTCTATAGTCTCTGTCTTTTACACCCTGATTGAGTAAAGTCTCAAGAGCAGTTGGAGATTGTATCTTTCCCAGAGCGAATACCACAGCCATGCGTACATTGGCCGCACTGTCTTGTGTGGCAGAAGCAATAAGTTGAAGTAGATAGTTTTTAAGTTCTAGATTTCTGCTCCTTGATAGAAAATGTGCTGCAGCCAGTCGTGTTTCGTAATTATGCTCTTTATCTAAAAGCGCGATAGCAGTGCCCACCGAAAGTTCGTCATGCACATTTCTAATACCAGCACGATATATACCCCAGGCCAGGCCTTCTTTTTCCAGTGGATCTGGTGTAGGCTGTTGGTTGAGCCAATAGATTTTAGGTTGCGTTACCACTTTACCCAGCGCTTCAAACAATTCTCTCTTTACAAAAACACTGTCTTCCGATTCTAGTGCTTTAGTAAGCGGCACCATGGCGGCACTATCATAAGTTTGACCAAGGGCATAAGCCGCTGCTTTTCTCACTTTGGCGTTCTCATCATTTAGCAAGTTGGCCAACATAGGTATAGCCAGTGAGTCTTGCACAGAACCCATCGCTTCAGCGGCAGCAGCTCGATATGTGGGGTTGCTATCATCAAAATAATCGACTAAAGCTTCAGTGTTTCTTCGATCCTGATGCTCATAGATGGAAAGGAGGGTTTCATCACTAAAGGCATTGGTAGATTTGGCAGTAGTGTTATCAGCTTCATTTTGACAGGCGGAAATAATTATAATTAAAACAGGGAGCCAGAGGTTGCTGATGAGCTTGGTTAATTTTTGCATAAAGTTTATGATTTAACCAAATATAAAAGTTTTTGCTGCACAGCAGGAAAATAGCTAATAAAATAGAAAAACTCAGCCGCAAAATATTCTGAAATTTAGAATCACTCTTCCTTTAAAGAGTCTACTGGATTAGCACTTGCAGCAGAGATGGTTTTGAAACTTAATGTAAGAAAGGCAATAACCAATGTAAGCAAAAGTGCTCCTATAAAATGCAGCGGACTAATAGCCACTTTATAAGCGAAACCGCCTAACCATTGCTCAAGCAAGAACCAGGCAATTGGTAGTGCAAATACAGAGGAGATAAAAATAAGAACCAGGTATTTCTGACTTAAAATCGATATTACATTGGTAATACTAGCACCCAACACTTTTCTGATTCCAATCTCCTTCTTCTTAACATTGATATTGTAAGCGATAACACCATACAGCCCCATACATGCAAGTAGTATGGCAAGGCCTGAGAATAGATAAACAAGTTGTGAAAAGTTACTATCTGCCTTGTAAAGCTGATCTATATGCTCGTCAAGAAACGTGTAATCAAAGGGGAGTTCTGGAAAAACAGTTTGCCAATCGCTATTGAGTGACGCTAACATCGCAGGGAGATCTCCTCCTGTAGTTTTCAGGAAAATACGATCAACGTAGGTTTCCGGTATGTAGATTACAACCGGGCCAATGTTTTCGTGGAGGCTGGCAAAATGAAAATCTTTTACCACACCAATGACTTCACCTTCCCAAACATTTACTGTAAGTGCTTTACCAATTGGGCTATCTTTCCAGCCAAACATTTCCACAGCTGCTTCATTGAGAATAAAACCACTGCTGTCATTGGCGAAAGCCTCTGAGAAATCCCTCCCTTCTTTTAATTCAAGCCCCATAGTTTCTACAAAGCCGTAATTGCCACCAAATAAACTTATGCGATAATCGGTCTCCTCATTTTGGTGATCAATGACCGGAACGCTTCCATTTTGCCCGTCAAACATATTGCCGCTGGCAGTTACATTTTTTACATAAGGACTCCTAAGAAACCGTTCTCTAGCGAGAGGGTATTTTTCAGATAAGGCGGCTCCTTGTACTTGAAGTGCTATAACCCTTTCCTGATCAAATCCAAGGTCTTTATTTTGAAGAAATTGCATTTGATCATTGATCACAACACTGCTTGCTACCAGGCCAATGGTGATAAAAAATTGCAGACCAACCAACCATGATTTCAGGCTAAACCTTCCAGTATGTGAGTTGGCTTTACTTTTGAGTGCTTTTACAGGAGAGTATTTTGATAAAAAGAAGGCCGGATATGCGCCACCAGCCAGGCCTACCAATAGCACAAGTAATATAACCTGATGCCAATTGCTGGCGAGATATTCGAAAAGCTGTAAAGGAACGTTGAAGATGTTGCTGAGATAATTGCTAAAGACTTCCAGGAAAGTAACTGCTAAAAACAGACTCAATAACGAAATAATAATTGATTCAATACTGTATTGCCAGAAGACGGTTTTTCGATAGGCACCAAGGGTTTTTCTTATGCCTACTTCTTTTAAGCGTTTGAGTGAAAGTATAGTAGATAGGTTGGTAAAATTAAATATTGCCAGTCCTAAAATAAGAAATGCGATGGCACCTAAAATCGTGATATACTTGATGTCGCCTTTGGCTGGAATACCATCACGCTCGGCTATGTCTTTAGAGTGTAGATGAATATCTGAGACAGGCTGAAGCTCTAATGAAATTGCTTGAGCTGCATTTTCACTCATATTTCTTGTAATAAAATCTGCAAAACGCTTATTGACATTTGAAGGGTCAGAGCCCTTATACAATTTGATATAGGTAGGAAAAGACGTCCAACCCCAGGTGTCTAATGTTACAGGGTAGCCATGAGGTACTTCGAATGACTGGAACGAGATGAGCATGTCAAACTCAAAATGGCTGGGTGACGCAGGATCGCCTAAAACGCCAGTAACTTTCAATTCAACCTGATCATTTAATGTGATGGTCTTTCCGACCGGGTCGGTATTACCAAAATACTTTTGAGCCAAATCTGCAGTGATAATGACCGAGTTTTTTGTGGACAAAGCATTTTCTCTATTGCCATGAACCAGTGGAAAGGTAAATACGTCAAGAAAAGTACTATCAACGTAAAAGATACTATTTTCATAAAACTCATCTTCACCGATGCGCACAAGCACATCATCTGCATGCCGAAATCTGACATAAGTTTCTACCTCAGGAAACTCACTTTGCATAGCAGGGCCCATAGGTGGGCCGATGGCAGCAGCTTTACTACCGGCTTCGTTTCTAACTAAATTAACCCGGTAGACCTGATCGATATCTTCAATATACTGATCGTAAGACAGCTCATATTGTACAAAATTGATGATGAGCAAAAAACTTGCTAGACCTACGGTAAGCCCGGAAATATTAATTAGAGTGAAAACCCGGTGCTTAGACAGATATCGAAAGGCGTATTTTACATAGTTCTTAAGCATACTATTCTTCTTTAAGTGTTTGAGCCGGATTGGTAAAAGACACCTTAAGCGAATGATAGATAACTGATGCTATGGCTACTGCAATAGCAGCCAATCCTGCGAATAAAAAGGGCTTATAGCTGAGAGCCGAATGAAAAGTAAAATCGGATAGCCAGTGCTCGGAATAGTACCAGGCAATAGGGACGGCCAATACAAGTGCAATTAGTACCAGTTTGATAAAGTCGGTGGTAAATAGAAAGATAAGACTTAATGAGCCAGCCCCCATTACCTTACGAATTCCGGCCTCTTTTGACCTTTTTTGAATGAGAAAAGCAGACAGGCCAAATAAACCAAGAAAGCTTATAATAATCGCCACTGAAGTGAAAGCAAAGCTCAATCTGCTTATTAAAGACAAGTTGTCGTAAGATTTTGCTACAACTTCGTCTAGAAAAGCAAAATCAAAAGGGTGGTCTGCTTCATAGCTTTGGTAGACCTTTTCAATAGATGCAATTTGAGTTTGCGTTTGTTGGCCATCAACTTTGATGTAAGCGTTCCAGGTTTCTTCCGGGTTGTATAAAATTACAACCGGCTCAATGGCGTGTGTTAGCGTTTGATGATGATAATTATTTACGACACCAACAACCTGTGAAGAGTGACCCCAAACCGTGAGCTCAGTACCTAAAGGTTCGTTCAATGCCATCAACTTCACCGCTTCCTCGTTTAAGATGACCTGCTTCGTATCATTAGAGAGGAAAGGTTGAAAAGCATTTCCTTCTTTAATGTTTATATCAAAGGTTTTACAAAAGTCCGCACCTACCTGTATTACATTCACAAAGGCTGTAGACCCTTCTGGTTTACCCGGCCACGCCACACCGTTATTTTTATTTGAGGTAGCCACCGGGCTTTGTTCGGTAAAAGTTACAGACTCTACCCCGG
>NZ_SMMD01000560.1 GCF_009711475.1 Fulvivirga aurantia | reverse complement strand
ACAATAGAATAGGTAAATATTTCATAGGCTTTTATTTCTTATGATGTCTTACATGTTCAATTTCCATAAAAAGATAGAGATTCTTTTTACTCATCTCACAAAATCAAGCTTGAGACATTCTTGTTTTTGTTAATAACTCTGTGATTATCAGGCAAAACCTGTGGATAAACACCTGCTTTTAGCTCTAAATATTTGTGGGAAATATGTGGGAAACAACAACTCAAAAAAGTTGGGCTGCAAAGATATTATTACGACCTTCATATTACCAAGTGAGAGATATTCACGGCAGACACAAAAGAGTGTCAGGTAAGTAATGCAGAAAATTCGCAATATTTTTACTCAAAGGGGTTAAGGTTTATAACTGATAACCTGAAAGAACTAAAGTTTCAGAAAAGTAAAAGTATCATAGAGTGGCCCAATAAGTAAGCTGCATAAATCTATTTCGATGGGTTTTTGAGAGTGCACAAGCTGGGTTTGAAGTTTTCTTCTAAAGTTTTATCGGTATAAAAACCGATAATTTGAAATGGCACAAGCCACAACGATGTCTACTTTGAGTCCGACCAGGTCGTGATCATTTAAAAGGATACTGCAAGAACATCAGAGCCTTAATTTACTGCCTTTATGGTGATAAAATCGAGGGTGAAGCCTGATAACGGTAACTTGGCATGGATGACAACATGGGTTGTCGTCACATGGAATGGGGGTTTTTCTTAAAAGAAAAGTCCCCATTTTTCGTGAAAACGAGCATTTAGATATTAAGTAACCCCCTCAGCTCGTCACTAGCCGGAAAGTACCCTAGCTTTTCGGCTTTTTTTATTGGGTCAGTGGCCGGATGGCAGGCGAACTAGTTTCACTACAGTTTGTTACCTTTACAGCATCAAAAAAATCTAAGCCGCTATCAAAAAGTTTGACATCCCCGCATATTATCGATCTTCAATTACCGGTAAGATCAAAGAAATACGAAGAGTAAAAGACCCTCGTAAAAAAGACTTCAGTCCTGTTTGTCTAGACTTCGGGCCAGTACAGTTTTACATAGCCAGACATTTTGGTTTCTGCTACGGGGTAGAAAATGCAATTGAGATAAGCTACAAAGCTTTAGAAGAAAATCCTGACAAGCGAGTGTTTCTGCTGAGCCAGATGATTCACAACCAGGAAGTGAATAACGACTTGCAAGGTCGCGGTATTCAATTTATTATGGATACCGATGGCACGCAGTTCATTCCGTGGGATGAGCTAAAACCAGAAGATATCGTAATCATACCTGCATTTGGAACAACTTTAGAGATTGAGCAAAAACTGGCAGATATCGGCATTGAAGTGCAGCGGTATAATACCACTTGCCCGTTTGTAGAAAAAGTGTGGAAGCGCTCGAGCAAACTGGGAGAAGATAATCATACCATTATTATTCATGGTAAGCATAACCATGAAGAGACGAGAGCAACTTTTTCTCACAGTTCAAAAAGTGCACCTTCAGTTATTGTAAAAAATATTGAAGAAACGCGTACGCTTGGTGAAGTGATTAAAGGCAATATTAGTAAAGAGGAGTTTTACCAACTTTTTGAAGGTAGATATTCTGAGGGTTTTGACCCGGAGAAGGATTTTGACAAAGTCGGTGTGGTAAATCAGACCACTATGCTGGCTACCGAAACACAAGAAATTGCCGATTATGTGAAACAAGTAATGGTAGAGCTTCACGGAGTCGACAATTATAAATCGCATTTTGCTGATACCCGCGATACCCTTTGTTATGCGACAAACGACAATCAGGATGCTACTTACGGTCTTTTAGAAAAAGATGCAGACCTGGCGATTGTTGTGGGTGGCTATAATAGCTCTAACACTTCTCATATCGTTGAGCTTTGTGAAAGAAAGTTTCCCACCTATTTTATAAATTCTCACAAAGAAGTAGTCTCTGCTGAGCAGATTCATCATTTTGATTACGAAAACAAAGAAAAGAAAGCTACAGCTGACTGGTTGCCAGAAAAAGAGCCTGTTAAAATAGTGCTTACTAGTGGTGCCTCTTGCCCGGACACTCTGGTGGATGCGGTAATGATGCGAGTACTAGAATTTTTTGAAGACACAAAGTCAGTAGAAAACCTCATGCAAGAGATCGAAGCAGAAGCTTAGATGATTTAAATCCTGAAGACTTGTAAAGGTGCAACTAAACCTTAACTCCAATAATAAGGATGTCATCGGTTTGCTGGTTTTGCCCCTTCCAGGTGAGTAAATCATCTTTTATCACCATAAGCTGCTCTTCCATAGGTTGCTCGAAAATCCTACTAAGCAGATCTCTCAATCGCGGGTACATAAACTTCTTGTTTTTATTGCCGCCAAATTGATCGACTATACCATCTGTAAATAAATAGATACAGTCGTTGGCATTGAGTTGTAGCTCATGTTGGGTGAAGCTGCGGTCAAAAGGATAGGCATCTCCACCTACCGGGTGACTATCGCCTTTAAGTATATGAAGAGACTCCTTGTGAAAGTAGTATAATGGCCTCTTTGCTCCGGCAAAAGTGAGCTTTTTAGAAACCCTGTCGTACAAACACAACGCGATGTCCATGCCGTCATCTGTTTGTGCGCCTATATTGTTACCATGCATGCTGGTCAGCATTTTCTGGTTAAGCTGTATGAGTATTTCAGCTGGCTGTAACACATCATTTTCAACTACAATATTATTTAGGTGAGAGTTGCCTAATACATTTAAAAAGGCTGCCGGTACACCATGTCCTGTACAATCTACTGCTGCCAATACAACATGGTCGCCCTTTTCGGCAAACCAATAAAAGTCTCCACTCACCACGTCTCTTGCCTTGCTGTAAACAAAAGCGTCTTTAAATATTTGCTGTAGCTTATCAGCAGTGGGTAAGATTGCTTTCTGAATATTCTTCGCATAGAAGATACTATCCATGATATTCTTATTTTTTTCGGCAATCTCCTCGTTTTGTGTTTGGAGCAGTTGGTTTGTACGTGTTTTGTAAATATTCTTTCTAAATTGAAGAAAGACAATGACAGCTACCAGCAAAATAGCTGCTATCAAAAAGTACATAGTAAAAATATTACTCCTTATGCGCAGGTCCTTTATTTCAGACTCTTTTTTTAAGAGTTCTATTTCTTTCTGACTGCGCCTAAGTTGATAATTACGCTCAATCTCTGTAATCATTTTAGACTGCTCTTCATTAAAAAGCAGAGCGTTTACCGAGTCGTATTTTTGATAATAGGCAAATGCCATTCGGGTGTTCCCTCTTTGTTCGTATACCTCAGAGATACCCAGAAAGTTTTGCTTTACAATCGACTTTGCGCCTATGTCTTCTGCCAGGCGTAGACTGGTATTGAATTTTTCCATAGCCCGACCATACTGCTTTTGGGCCACATTGAGGTAGGCATAATCAAGCAACATCTCGGCTTTATTATACTTATTGTCGATCTGGTCAGAGAGCATAATCGCTTTATCATAATAAAATGAGGTAGAATCATAGTTGCCATCGAGGTAATGGTTCTTGCCAATATTATTATAAATGGTGTACAGGTTATAAGCGTCCTTTGTTCGTAAGTCTATTTCTAGTGCCTTTCTAAAGTATTTAAAGGCTATATCTAAACTATCAATCTGCTGGTAGGCCAGGCCCAGATTGCTGTAAGTGTTAGCAATGCTTAAGGTATCATTGAGTGATTGCTTTATCTCCAAGGAGAGTTTGTGATATTTTATGGTTTCTTCCATTCTCCCCAGCTCAGATAAAATCAGACCGATGTTATTATAGCTTTTTGCCAGAGCAAAAGTGTCTTTAAGTGCGGTATTGGCACTCAGAGCCTGGTAAAAGAAATCAAGTGTTTTTTTATAATCTCCCAGGTTGTAATAGAGTATTCCGAGTGTGGTGGCACATTCTGCTTTTTGTCGGATTAGTTTCTTTTCTTCGGCAAGCTGCAGTGCTTCATACCCAAACTTTATGGCCTCTTCATAATCTTCAGTGCTTTGCGCCAAAGTGTGTAGTAAATCAACCTTTGTGGAG
>NZ_SMMD01000738.1 GCF_009711475.1 Fulvivirga aurantia | reverse complement strand
TGGGGTAAATATTAAGATTATGACTCATTTACAACCACAGACAACAACAACTATGAATAGAATTACGAAGCTATTTAATGAGAAAGAAAAAGATGTGCTCTCCATCTACTACACGGCAGGCTTTCCTATGTTAGAAAGCACTTTAGAAATTGCTCAGCATATAGAAGAAGGCGGTGCTGACATGATTGAAATAGGCATTCCTTTTTCAGACCCGGTGGCAGACGGCCCTACCATACAGGAAAGCAACAAACAGGCGCTTGATAACGGCATGACACTCAAATTGCTTTTTGAGCAATTGTCATCATTGCGTGAGCAAGTAAATATCCCTGTCATACTCATGGGGTATATCAATCCGGTATTGCAATTTGGGTTTGAAGACTTTTGTAAGAAATGCGAAGAGTGCGGGGTAGATGGTCTGATCTTCCCAGACCTGCCAATAAGTGTGTATGAAAATGAATATAAAGCCATTTGCGAGCAATACGGACTTAAAAATACATTTCTTATTACACCGCAAACCAGCGAGCAGCGCATCAGGCAAATTGATGAAAATAGTGATGGATTCATCTACATGGTTTCATCGGCCAGCACTACGGGTGCAAAAACACAGGTAGAAAGTGAGCAGGAGAGTTATTTTCAAAGGATCAAAGATATGCAGCTCAAAAGCCCAACATTGGTTGGTTTTGGCATTTCAAATCATGAGACATTTAAGGCCGCGAGTAAAAACAGCCGGGGAGCAATTATAGGCAGTGCTTTTATCAATGTGTTATCACAAAACGCTGACCTCAAAAACGATATTAAAAACTTTATAAATCAGGTAAAAGGATGATTATTCAATTAAAAAAAGGCATCTCAGAAAACGATAAAGCAAGTTTAGTAGAGCGAATCAATCAACTCAAATACAAAACGACTGAGGTAAATACGCAAAAAGGCGATTATATTATTGGTATTGGTAAGAAGGAGTTTGATATCCGAGATATCGGTTTCATGCCTGGTATAGCTGATATACACCGTGTTTCTGACGATTATAAGCTGGTTTCTAAAAAGTGGAAAGTAAAAAATACAGAAATTGACCTGGGAGATGGCGTAGTCATAAGCGAGGGAGGCATGTCGATCATGGCCGGGCCTTGCTCTATTGAAGGAGAAGATCAAATTAAAAAGACCATTGATCACCTGGTTGAAAACAACGTGAAGATCATGCGAGGCGGGGTTTTTAAGCCAAGAAGCTCACCCTATTCTTTTAGAGGTATGGGTATAGACGGACTTAAAACCTGGTATACAGAAGCGAGGAAAGCAGGTATTAAGATTATTACAGAAGTAATGCAGGTATCTCAAATAGAAGAGATGCACGATTACATTGATATTTATCAAGTGGGAGCGAGAAATACGCAAAACTTCAACTTACTGGACGAATTAGGCAAGATCGATAAGCCGGTTTTGATCAAAAGAGGAATATCAGGTACCATAGACGAGCTGCTTTATTCAGCGGAATACGTGTTTTCTGCAGGCAATGAAAATCTTATGCTTTGCGAGCGGGGTATCAGGACCTATGAAAAGGCAAGTAGAAACACCATGGATATTAATGCCATTTCGATATTGAAAGAAAAAACGCATTTACCAGTAATTGCCGATCCTTCACATGGTATTGGTATACGCGATCATGTTGAGCCGGTAGCGCTGGCTTGCATTATGGCGGGTGCTGATGGTATAATCTATGAAACTCATGAAAAACCTGAGGAAGCATTTTCTGATGGTCAGCAAACACTCAATTTTAGAGAGTCAGCAAAGTTGATTGATAAGATGAGAAAGGTATTTGAGTTGAAAAGAAGTTTATAACAATTTAATATTCTTTAAGTCAAAAAAGGCCTATTGATACACTGCCGGATATTCACGATATTACATAAAGCAGAAGCTATATGATGTCGTGAATATCTTTAGAAAGTTGGCCTGTTGCATTGTCTTTGCGCAGATAAGCGCGACAATTGTCTATGCTCAATATCCTCTAGACCCATCAAAGCACCTCTACCAGTATAATTATGAGCATTGGGATAGTCAAAACGGACTGCCAGACAATGCAATAATTCACCTGCTGCAATCCAAAGACGAATACATTTGGTTCGCCTCCTATGGTGGTATTACCCGCTTTAACGGTGTAGATTTTCTCACATACAGCGCTTTTAACACCCCTGAGCTTATAAATAACTCCTTTACTTACATCTACGAAGATAGTGATGGCGTGATATGGACAGCCTCAAGCGGAAATGGTGCGGTTACGGTTGATAATGGTGAGCTCAAAATTTATACAACAACACATGGTTTGCCCAGTAATTTTGTGGAGGAGATTGTTCAGGATCAATCAGGTAGAATCTGGATTGCCACAAGCGATGGCCTTACCTACAAAAAAGACGATAAGTTCGTCAATACAGAAGTGCCCCATCTCCTTAAAAATCTGAGGATAAAAAGTATTGATGTAGACAGCGCAAACATCTTGTGGGTGGCTACGACTAACCAGGGAGTTTATACCACCAGCAATGGACAAATACTAGACTACTACCACACCGGCAATGGCCTTGTTAGCAATAATATTAATTATGTGAAGGTCGAAAACGGAAATGAAGTATGGATTGGTACCGATGCAGGCTTGTCTATCATTCAAAATGGTACTATAACTAATCTTACTTCAGAAGAAGGTCTGCCCAGCGATATGGTCTCTACCTCTATCATAGATAAAAAAGGCCTACGGTGGATCGGTACATTTAGAGGGATGGCTCGAAGAAGTATTGATGACAAGTGGTCGTATTTCGATCCTAGTCATCCTCTGTTTGAGAATGACTTTACTACTTTAATACAGGATACGGAAGGGAACTTATGGATAGGCACCTATCGACAAGGGCTGTATAAACTTTGGGATGGAAAATTTACTAATTACGCGCTGGCAAGTGCCAACGACCTGCAACCTTTCATCGTGCACTGCATCACACCGGGTTTGTTATCCAATACTTTTATTGTAATTAATGAAACCGGAGTTTACAGGCTACATCCGCAAGATAATCGCTTAGAGCGGTTTGATGTAGATAATGATTTTTCTGAAACCAAATTGAAGTTTGGACTAGTTGATAGCAAAGGTGTGCTTTGGGTGGCCACTCAGGATTATTTGTTAAAATATCAGAATGGAAAATCTGTAAAATACACAGTTACAGATGGTCTTGTCCATAATAACATAAGAGTGATTCACGAGGATAGCGCAGGTGATTTGTGGATTGGTACTACCAATGGTATTAGCGTAATAAAACCAGACGGAACAATCAATAATTATAATGTCAACCAGGGCCTTTCTCATGAGTACGTCATGAGTATTCAATCAAACGAAGCGGGTGAGGTTTGGATTGGAACCAGAAATGGACTGAATCTTTTTAAAAATGATCGATTTGTTACCTATTACACCAAGGATGGTCTGGCAGGAGAGTTTGTATTCAAGACTTTTGAAGATAGTGATGGTACATTATGGATTTGCGGAAATGCGGGCCTTACAAGATTTAAAGATGGAAAATTTACAATAATCACCTCAGAAAACGGGTTGGCCAGCAACACGCTTTTTCAAATACTTGAAGATGGAGATGGCTACCTTTGGATAACCACTAACCAGAAGAATATAAGTGTTTTCAAGGTACATAAGGATGATTTAAATGCTTTTGCAGATGGTAAGGCCTCTGGCGTAAAGTCGATTGCCTACACTCAGGCCGATGGCCTAAAAGCTACTTCTGCGACATCGTCTGGCATGAGTTATAAAAGTGCCGATGGACGACTGTGGTTTGCTACTTCCAACGGTGTTGAAATGATTGATCCTTCCAATATAGAGATCAACAATAAAAAGCCAAAAGTGGTAATCGAGTCATTCATTACATCAGAAAAAAACTATAATCTCGATAGCAGTGTTGTTGTGCCGTCTGGTAAACACAGAATTACCATTACCTATGCTGCTTTAAGTTTTATTGCCTCAGAAAATATCGAATACCTTTATAAACTTGAAGGGTATGACGATGACTGGCTAAAACCAGAAGAAGAAAGAAAGACCACATACACCAATTTACCCTATGGCAATTACACGTTTAGGGTAAAAGCTGCCAACAGTGATGGCGTGTGGAATGAAGAAGGTGCTGCTTTAACCTTTTACGTAAAGCCGGCATTTTACCAAACCAAGCCCTTTAAGTTTATAAGCATTATTGGAGCGATAATACTGGCTGTTGTGATCTATAAGTTGCGTATCAGGTCATTGGAGCGTACCCAGAGAGATTTGGGGCTTATGGTAGAAAAACGCACCAAAGAAGTCGTGAGGCAAAAGGAAGAAATTGAGAAGCAAAAACAAGAAATCGAGCAACAGCAAAAGCAAATACAACTCAAAAATGATGAACTTCAAAAAATCAATCTCAATCTGGAAGATATAGTAGAGGAGCGGACTGAGCAGTTAAAAAATGCGTATAACGAGCTGGTAGAAGTAAATAAGGAATTGGATACATTCATTTATCGCTCAGTGCACGATGTGAGAGGCCCTTTGGCCAGGCTGCAGGGCTTGAGCTATCTTATCTCTCTTGAGTCACTCGATGGAGATATGCAAAATCTGGTAAGCAGACTCAATGCTACGGCTGATGAAATGAATGAAGTATTTTACAGCCTCTTAAACGTGGCCCGTCTCAAAGCAGCGGATCTTTCTATCGCACAAATAAAGCCTCAGGCCATTATATCAAAAATTGAAAATCGACTTTCTACAGAAACTACACAGGTAGAAGTGAAGCTGGAGGTAGCCAATGATTTTGAGCTCTACACAGATGAAGAAATACTAGAGGTCATCTTTTTTCATTTGATTGATAATGCTGTGAAATATAGAAGAAATGGAGAACAACCTGATATAAAAATAGACTGCAGTAGCCTAAATGGTGAGCAGGTTTCTATTAGAGTAAGTGACAAAGGAAGAGGAATTGAAGAGGAAGTGGCCGACAAAATATTTGAGATGTTTTATGTCGGTCAGTTAGATATCAGAGGTGTTGGGCTAGGGTTATACACGGTAAAAACTGCAGTGAAAGTGTTAAACGGCACTATTAGACTTTTAGAAAATGCCCGAAATGAAAAACATACCACTTTCGAAATACGATTGCCCAGGGCCATTAGTCATACCAATTCAGATTCGCTAAACTCTACAATAAAGTCTGTACCTCGCCCAAGTTCACTCTCATAGTATATTGATCCGTGCATGAGTTCAATGTATTTTTTTACAATAGATAAGCCCAATCCTATAGATTGCTCTCCCTGTGTAGGCTTGGCACTCAGTCTTTGAAATTTATTAAACAGCTTGGCTTGATCTTCTTTACTTATTCCAGGCCCCTGATCGCTCACTTTTATTCTCACTTTACCCTTATCCTTAGATAAAGAAACATCCACTTTGGTATGCTGATTAGAAAATTTCAAAGCATTGGAAATCAGGTTTTCTAACACCTGAAAAAGATAAACCTCATCTCCAGATACAAAATAGTTATCTGAGCCATTTGTGTGAGTAGTTAAACTTATGTTTTTAGCTAAGGCAGTTTTTGTGTATTCTGAAACTACATTATTCAAGACAGATTTCATGTCAACGCGATCAAATTTCATTTGTGGTGTAGAGGATTCGATGGCTTCTACATCTAAAATCTTTGAAATCATGTTGCTGGTGCGGTCAGTAGATTTCTTTATTTGATTGATGTACTCCTGTTTTTCCTCTTCACTGCCTGGCAGCTCCAATAAGTTGGCCAACCCATTGATGCTATTAATAGGCGATCTCAGGTCATGAGCTAATATATTTATGAGATTATTCTTTTCATTATTAATCGCGATGAGCCGCTCATTTTGCCTTTCAATCTGATCTTTCTGTTCGCTCAGCAGTTTGTTAGACTTCACCTTTTGTCGGTATTGGTTGTAAGTAATTGCTGAGATCACCAGTAGGATCGAAAAGCCAATAATAAAACCGGTGCTAATCAGATTGTTTCTTTGGAGTGTAAGGGCGGATTCCAGTAACTCCTGTGCTTGTATCTCTTTTTCTTTTGTGAGTAAAAGCACTTCATCTTTTGAGCTTATGTCAGCGCCAGAAGCGATATTATTAATTAAAAATGGCACATCAGGCCCAAAATGTTTGGCAATGAGCAATTCGTTCATCTCAGCAAAATTGGGGTCACTTATAAAGGTTTGAAACGGCTCTTCCCAATCAGAATTAGTTGGTAATATAAATCCAATACCTTTATTTCTAAAAGAAAATAAGTATTGCCGCTTGATATTAATTGTGTCTTGCAGAGCGGTGAGGTAGGAGGGTAGGTCTATGTACCCAAAGGCATCTTTGGTGTTGGCTATTGTACCGATCAGATCTGTAGAGCTCGGAATATACGCCACCGAAAAATTAAGATTACGCTCAGCTTTGAGTGCCGACAAGTGTTGCTCAAAAGTAGTTTGCCTTATTGTAATGGCTTTAAGTGTGTTGAAAATGGTATCAAAATCTTGCTCGTTGTAAGCAATCGGAATCTTATAATCTGAAACGATGACAGATATATCAGGCAAGTAGGGTTGTGTAAACTTTACCTCCTGGGCGCGCTCTGTAGTAATAGAAAAGGCAGAGGCACCGACTGCATTTGGTGCAGACATGTAATGAATGGTGTCATAAGTGGCTTTGAAACTTGAGCATTTATGCCAGGTGAGTTTTAAAGTAACACCGTACTGCTGCTTTACAAACTTTTGAAATTCCAGCAGCAAATCGTATTCAAAGCCACTTACAGAACCATCTTTAGGGTAAATAAACGGCTTAGAGTCAAACCAGTGGCAGTTCAATGTAGCTCGACCATTCTTCTTTGCTGCCGCCCATGAGTCATCACCTTGAGCTTTGCAGAAAAAGGCA
>NZ_SMMD01000032.1 GCF_009711475.1 Fulvivirga aurantia | reverse complement strand
CTGATCAACGGCATGTTTGATTAAGCGGCTCACGCCAGAAAATGCTGCTACCGGACCTCTTAAATCGTGAGAGATAATGGAGAAAAACCGGTCTTTGGTTTGGTTGAGTGATTGTAATTGCAGCTTTTGTTCTTTCAGCTCTCTATTAATTCTATTTTTCTCCCGGTTGTTTCGATAAAGAAAAATCAATAATACACCTACAATTACCGCTCCTCCGGTTACGGTATAAATGATAATTTGCTGCGTGCGCTTTTCAGCGGTTAG
>NZ_SMMD01000128.1 GCF_009711475.1 Fulvivirga aurantia | reverse complement strand
GTGATTGCGCTTAAGATCTCTCATTTTCATGTCATAAAGTCTTTTAAAGGCAGCAGTCCCATTATGTTGTTGGATGATATTTTTGATAAGCTTGATGAAAACAGGATTGGTAAGTTGCTGACAATGATGGCCCGACAAGAATTTGGTCAGGTATTTATAACCGATGCCCGAGCCGAGCGAACAAAAGAATTGCTAAATGACACAGGCATTGACGCCAACTTTTACGAAATTTGTGAGGGAAAGCTGAAAGGCACAGATGAAGAAGAAGGATTACAGTCCGAGAAATAAAGACATAACATCAGTTGGGGATGCTATCAATAATTTGCTTCAGACCTATAAGATCAACAATAGGTTTGACGAAGCAGCTTTGATTAGCGCCTGGGCAGAAGTTATGGGCAAACTAATTGCCAATCGCACTGAAAGACTCTTCATCAGAAAGGATGTATTATTTGTAGAAATTACTTCGGCACCCCTTAAGCATGAGCTTAATATGTCAAAGCAAAAGATCATAGATAATTTCAAAAGTCATCTAGGCAAATCAGTGGTGTCAGAAATCGTTTTTATTTGATCATTAAGACCGTTTAAAAACGAAATTGAAAAAAATGTTGTCTTTTTTTTT
>NZ_SMMD01000481.1 GCF_009711475.1 Fulvivirga aurantia | reverse complement strand
CTTTAGCCCGGTGATGAAGAAATTCTTCAAAAAATTTAGAAGTAAATTGTCATTCGAGGTAGTAAGTGGGGGCATGGTTTTGGGAGACCGCATTGGGCCAATCGGTGAGGTAGCAGGTTATATCAAAGAAGCGTATAATGTAGTAGAAGATCGAACAGGCGTAAAATTTGGCGATCAATTTCTAAAAGCACTCGATGACGGTAAGATGATTTTTTCCAGCATACCTCCATCACGTGCACTTACTACCTTTAAATCTTTCAGGCCCGATGACGCCATGTTGATGGCCCATGAATTGCAAAAGTCGTTTTATTTCGATGGCCGAGCCCCTGGAGATGCAAAATTATATGAAGAGTTGGCCAAAAAATTTGAACTTCCTGAAAAGCAATTTCAGGAAAAACTATGGTCAGACGAAATTGCAAAACAAACGGAAAATGAATTCAGACGATCTGGTGAATTAGGAGTTACAGGTTTTCCCACTGTATTTATGGGAAATGATCAGGAGTTAGTACCGATCGCCAGAGGTTTTGTGCCGCATGAAGACTTTATGATGAACGCCATGAATGTAGCCGCTCATTTTGATGTGGAGTTAGTGGCTTTTTAGGTAATCTAATTAAGATTGAGTTACCTGCCTTATTCCCTCAAGCGTAAGGTTCCGGTCCACTAAGTCAAATTGACTCTGAAGGGGCTGAAGTACTTCTGACAAACCTCCAGTGGCTACAATCTTAAGCTTTAGCTTTAGCTCACTTTCGATGCGCTCGATCATTCGCTCTACCAGACCTACATAACCCCAAAGCACCCCCGATTGTATAGCAGTTTCAGTGTTGGTTCCTATGACTGAATTTGGCAGTTTCAGTTCTATTTCATTGAGCTGAGCAGCACTACCAACCAAAGCTTTCATTGATGTCTTAAGCCCAGGGGCGATATTTACACCCTTGATTGATCGATCCACGACTACAGTAAAGGTGAGTGCCGTACCAAAATCGATAATCAAACAGTCGCTTTTAAATTTCTCGAAAGCAGCGAGGGCATTGCAAACAAGATCAGTTCCTATTTCTCCGGGGTTAGGTATAGCAATTGGCAGCGTCTCGTATAGATCAGGTTTAATTTCAACTGGAGAAATTCGATATTCATTTAGGGCTTTAATAATACGATCCGTGCTGTTGGGAACCACACTGCTGAGGCCTGCCTTTTCTACTTTACTCAATAGTGGTTGTGATACTTTTTCAGATAGGAAAGCATTAAATGAGCTTTGGTGCGAACATCGAAATACCTTCCAATTTCCTGACTCATTAAAGCCTAGTACTATATCTGTATTTCCAATATCGATCGACAAAAACATCGTCTTACCTGGCCGGTCTATATTTTGATTTATTAAATAGTACCCTTGG
Source organism: Fulvivirga aurantia (assembly GCF_009711475.1). GTDB lineage: Bacteria > Bacteroidota > Bacteroidia > Cytophagales > Cyclobacteriaceae > Fulvivirga > Fulvivirga aurantia. Next base: position 1,747 of record NZ_SMMD01000481.1, on the reverse strand, counting down.
CTCTTTCGTATTCATTACTTCAGGGAGTGAGGCATCTTCCTCCTCAGCATATTTTTTCACAATCTGCCAGCCCAACCAAGTACCTATTCTGCCAGGTGCTTTCTCGCCTATTTCATATGTTTTCGGTCGGGGCTCAATATACTTTTTCTTCACCATATGGTTGGTTTCGAAAAGCAATTCCTTTTCAATAAAGTGTGCCCAGATAATATCCTGATTTTCCATTGCACCCTTAATTTCTTCATCAGAATACCAAATGATTACACTGTCTGGCGTACAGGGCATCATATGCTTGGCAAAGTAAAATGACTTCCCATAAGCTACAATATCAGCAAGAATGGTTTCATCTGATAAATCTGTTTTGTTAAAATCATCTGAAATCCCCTGAAGAAGCATAATTGACGGCACAATATATTCCGGGGCATAGCGCTTCAGCATATAATCAAAGACACCAAGCGGCCGGTATTTCGCACCTTCACCCAAATAAAAATCAAGGCCTATTACAATCAGCGAGTCTGAGACATACATATCATGAGCAAGGCCAGTGGCTACAGTTTTTATCTTTGGTATACGAGCATCAGGGTAGTAGTATTTTATATGAGAAAAAGCCGAGTTGAGTTCTTCTTTAAGTTGCGATAAATCCCCAAATACCCGGTCAATTTCAGCTTGTAGCGTGTCAATATGCGGGTTTTGAAAACGTTTATACAGCTCATCGATCATTACTTCCTGGTTTGGGTACTCAGATGGCTTAAGAAAAAAGTTGGTGATTATTGGCTCATCAATTAAGAATTGCTTGAGCTCTTCGCGACTACTTACTCCCAGCAATTTATCACCCAATCGCTCTATTTCAATATTTATTTCCTGGTCTGATATATCAGGTTGGTAAACACACTCGTTATTTTCCTCGTTGCAGGATAATAGAGCAAGAGCAAAGCAGGTGAAGATAATGGCTTTTTTCATCAACAAAGTGTCCTTTTATTTGTGTTAATTAGTATTGGTTGCAGAATAATCTGTGACCCTAAAATTTGAACATACTAAAGTAAAGAAAATTATATGCTACTAAGAAAAATTCTCTTACTTGTCACACTGGCTTTACTTGTGACACCGGCTTTTTCACAATTTACAATTGGCCTTAAATTCAGCCCCACATTATCGACAAATCGGGTAGAAGCAAAAAGCGATACCGCCAGTATTGGTACCAATGGCAATGGATTAAGATTAGCGATAGGACCTATTGCTGATATTCAAATTAGAGAAAATTACTTCTTAAGCACCGGACTGCTTTTTGTCTCTAAAAGAGCCGGTGTTGAAGCCACGGGAATGCCAAACAGAGCAGATATTGAGGAAGAGTATGGTTTGCAATACCTTCAGGTGCCTGTTACTATGAAGCTTTTCACAAATGAAGTTGCGCTAGACAAGAAAATCTACTTTCAAGTAGGGGCCACACTAGACTTTAATATCAATGAGGAACCCAAAAAGCAGGAATATTTTTTAGTGGAAGACTTTTTCATCTTTGACTCTTCTCTACTCATAGGTATGGGCATGGAATATAAAGTCGGAGTAAACACAGTCGTTTTTGGCGGCTTTACCTACCAGCGCGGACTAGTCAACCAAATTAATGACCATGCACCATTAGACGGGGATATTAACCTCAAAAACGATTACATCAGCCTGGATTTAGGGGTTAAGTTTTAGATTTTGAAAAGAATTTCGGGCTGATGTCATTCAGAGACATAACTTTTTTCAAACG
>NZ_SMMD01000362.1 GCF_009711475.1 Fulvivirga aurantia | reverse complement strand
TAGCTATTGAAGGCGCAGTATCAAAATTAAAAGAAATAACGAACATTGTAAGGATAATTATCGTTCAATTGATACCTTCGAGGTCCGATACATTGATTTATACGTTGAAAAGTCATAGTGCAGTTATAAAGCGAATTTTTGTTCTACTTCTGGTAGTCATTTCGGCACAGTTTGTTACCACAAAAGAGGCAGCAGCCCAGGGTAAACAACGTGTACTGCAGCTCTCCGGTGTAGTATTAGGTGAAGACAGCGTTTCCGGTATACCGGGTGTACACATCTATGTGCCAAAAGCTGGTAGAGGAACAACGACCAACCGCGTTGGTTATTTTTCTATGCCAGTGCTAGTTGGCGATGAAGTGGTGATAAGCTCGGTCGGTTACGAAAAGCAGTATTACAAAATACCTGATCACGAGAGTGATAACATCACAGTAATCATCGAGCTGGTCTCAGATACCACCTTCCTTGAGACTGTTGAAATTATGCCTTTTCCAACCGAAGAAATTTTCAAAGAGGCGGTAATAGCGCTAAATCTACCCATCGATAAGCCGGTAAATAATGAGAATCTAAATGACGAGTTATTGGCTTTGATGCTGCGCTCCACCCCAATGGACGCCACCATGAACCACCGCTACTACCTCGACAACTGGACCCAAAACCAGTATGACAAATACGGCCCAAGACCCAACCCACTGCTGAACCCATTCAACTGGGCCCGGTTCTTCAAATCGCTTAAGAAGAAGTAGCAGGTAGGTAGTTTAATTTTGTTTTTTATTGATGGTAAAGATCCCTGCGGGATGACTAATTATGAGATTAGAGACTGTCGATTGTTGAGTTTTAATACTGTTAAATAGAAAATGTTTCTCATATTAAAACGTCATTTAGTAACGCAGTGGAGAAATCTTTACCATTTATACACAATGTCTTAAAACAATAATTCGATGGGAAACTACTTTGTTTACATTCTCACCAACCCGAAACAAACTGTATTATATACAGGGATGACCAATGATTTAGAGCAACGACTGGTAGAGCATTATTTAAACAGAGGAATTAATAAGACTTTTGCCGGTAGGTATTATTGCTACAATCTTTTGTACTACGAAAGGCATCAGTCTGCTTATTCAGCAATTTGTAGGGAAAAGGAAATAAAAGACTGGAGAAGAGATAAGAAAATAAGTTTGATAGAATCTATTAACCCAGCTAAACGCTTTCTTAATCAAGATATAATGCAATGGCCTCCGCATCTTGAAATTACTAGTCGCTAATTAGCCTAAAATTTCTAAAAACGAGTACGACAAGTCGGGATTAGCTTACCACTTTGAATGATGGTCATACCAATGATCTGAAGAATCGTTTAAGTGATTATAATGAGGATAGTACTCAAGATATAAAGGTCCTGGAAATTAATATTTAAGAGACCATTTGAAAATAAAGGACAAGCCATTAAGTTTGAACTTCTATTAAAGAAAACAAGAAATAAGACTTATATCCGTAAGCAGTATTCTCAATACTTTATTCGGGATGTGGCGCAGCCCGGTTAGCGCACCACTTTAGGGTAGTGGGGGCCGCTGGTTCGAATCCAGTCATCCCGACAAAATGAAAAAAGGAAGACCCAATGTCTTCCTTTTTTCGTTTTTCACAGCTCGAAGTGTGTGATCCATCTGAGCCTTACCAAGCCTTACCAAGCCTTCAAGGCTTAGTAAGGCTATTGCAGAGGAAATTTCAGCTTCACACTGTCGATACAACTTGTGCAATTTATGTAATAAGGCCTTACCAATGAGGTGTGCATGACTTACGAAGTAAAATCCTTCTTATCTCTGATTACTTATTCTCTTACTCAACCACTTCGAGGTAGCAGTCAATCAAATAAGTACAAAAAACATCACAGAAGCCACAAGTGGAAATCTTGCGCCAGTTTCGAATACTGGCCGATAAGTACTACAGCCTAGCTTTGGGTGAGAACATTTACACGCGTTGCCGTTGTACTGAAACGCGCGCTAACGGGGGCTTCCTGCTCATTGGGTAAAGGTAGAAAG